>NZ_JBSMDE010000050.1:0-29424 GCF_056497305.1 Caldithrix sp.
ATTTCCTCGTGAGGAACATTTAATTCATATAAACGCTTCGGCAATTGACAAATCCTTAATAGTTCAAAAACTTTTTCTACACCGTCTTGGGCGATTTTTTCAAGGGCTCCTCCTGTCTTAACACCCAACGCCTTAGCCACATTCGCATAACGTTTTTTTGCAGCCCAAAGGTTAAAATTCATTACATAAGGCAACAAAACAGCATTTGAAACACCATGTGGAATATGAAATTCTCCCCCCAGAGGATAGGATAATGCATGAACCGCAGCGGTATTAACTGGTCCTAAACACATACCTCCATACATGCTTCCTAAAGCCATTGCCGAACGTGCCTTCATATTTCTTCCATCCTTCACCGCAGGCACTAAATTTTCTCCAATCAAACGTATGCCTTCTAAGGCGATAGTGTCAATCATGGGATGGGCAAATTTGTTGGTGTAAGCTTCAATACAATGCGTTAAAGCATCAATACCTGTTGAAGCGGTTACAGATGGCGGTACGGTGTGTGTTAACCAGGGATCGACATAAGAAGCATCCGGCATTAAATGAGGACTGACCACGCCTTTTTTTAATTGTTCTTTTTCATCTAACAAAATAGCATTCGGCGATACTTCGCTCCCTGTGCCTGCTGTTGTTGGCAGGCAAATTAACGGCGTTGTTCGACCTTTTAAACGCCCAATCCCTACAATATCAGCAAAGCTCTGACTGTTTTTTAATTGAGCTGCAACTAACTTAGCCACATCAAGAGAACTCCCCCCTCCAATCCCAACGACCACATCGGCAGAAGATTGACGTGCTTTTGATAATATTTTTTCAAAATCCCCATAGGTTGGTTCACGATGAATGGACAAATCCAGAATAACTTTTTTATGTTTTTGTTCAAGCTCTTTTAAAGGTTTTTCGATTAACGGTAGTACATCTTGAATCGAAATAACAAAAACCGTGTTAAAAGTCGAATTTTTAATATCACTTAAAAATTGCTCAAAAGAGCCTTGCCCAAAAACTATTTTTTTGGGATAAAAAATACTAAGCATTTTCATATTTGCACCGCTCTTTATTTTTGTTTGTCAGGGAATAACATGTCCAAATACTCATAATCCTTATTAAGTGGCCAGTTTTTTTCTGGCCAGTATTGTTTTTTGGGATCAAAATCTGGATTAACTGTCATCTGTTGCGCATTGACCTCTTTTAACCACTGATGGAACATAGCACGAAGTTGTTGGACTTTTTCTGGCATTTGATTAGCTAAATTAAAGCTTTCGCTGATATCTTCAGAAATATTAAACAAATCGACTTGATGCTCTTCGTTAAGCAATGTTTGTTCATACCATTCAATTAACTTAAAATTTTTAAAACGAATAGCTCCGGATGGTTTGTAGCCCTGCCTATGATAATGTGGATAATGCCAATATAATGCTCTCTCAGGCAAATGCCCCCGGGCGGTTAAGACTGGTAAAAGACTAACGCCATCGACCCTGTTGTTTTTTAATTTAATACCGGCAATATCGGCAATGGTCGGGAAAAAATCATTGGAAATGACAGGTTCATGACATACTCTGCCAGGCTTAATGACACCCGGCCACCGAATTGCCAACGGCACACGAATCCCACCTTCAAAAACCATGGCTTTGCCGCCTCGCAAAGGCGCCTGATCCTGTAAATACTTGAAGCCACCATTATCTGAGAAGAAAATAACGACTGTGTTTTCAGTTAAACCTAACTCATCTAATTTTTTTAAAATTTTACCTATTTCATGGTCCATACGCCATATCATTGCCGCCATGATCGGATTATTCACCGGATCATTATGATGCGCTTTCGTTTTAAAATAATTAATTAAATCTTTGTTCTCCATTATCGGCCTATGAACCACATGATGAGCAACAAAAGCAAAAAAGGGACGATTTTTATTTTTTTCAATAAACTCAAGCGCCCTTCTGGTAATAAGTTTTGCATGATGCGCATCGTTATCGGGATCCGCATTAAATTTTGGTTTTACTGTAGTCAAAACATCATCGAATCCCTGCGAAGCGGGATCGCCTGGACGCCCTGGTTGGTAATGTTTATCATAATTTAGATGCCATTTGCCAAAATGTCCTGTTGTATAACCTTTTGTTTTCAGCATTTCCGCTATGGTCACTTCAGATAACGGTAAAGCACGTACTTGTTTCACTGTTTTTAATTTAGCATAAGGATAGGAATTGCCCGGAAGATAATCCGTTAAATGGAGGCGTGCAGGATATTTCCCTGTTAAAATGCTAGCCCGTGCAGGAGAGCAGACCGGCGCAGCGCTATAAGCATCTGTGAAATAGATGCCTTCATGTGCAATTCGATCGATATTTGGGGTTTCGTAATATTGGTTCAGATTATGATAACCAACCTGATTCCATCCCTGGTCATCCGAAAGGATAAAAACAATATTCCAGTTTTTACCGGTTGTCGAAGTATCCGAATCAAAAATATGTGCTAATAACGGTGAACCTGCCGTTATTAGTGAAATACTGGTAAGGTGGGATAAGAACGTTCTACGTTTCATCGGCATTCCTTTTCATTAATGCGAATAAAACCTTGACCGGGGAATTCCACGGTCAAGGTTAAGGGATGTTTAAGCATGTAAAATTTACATCTTGAATTTTATTCCCGTGCGCATCCACCAGGACTGATATTGGTTTAACCGCGGTCGGGTAGAAATTCCAAAGTATTCTCTCTGGGGTGCATTCGTTAAATTGATCATTTGCAAGTAAAAACTCAATCCTTTTATAATCTGGTAGGAGGCAGAAAAATCAACTTGTGCTCTTTTATCGGTATAACGATCGTAATCGGGCGTATCACCGACTTTATAAAGCAATTCGCTTGTATAATTTACACTTAAACGCGCGGTCAAGCCATATTTATCATAACTAATTCCAAAGTTACCCACGTCAGCAGCTTGTCCTGGGATGGTTTTGTAGTCAGGACGATAGGTGAGGTTGGCTTTTGATTTAGTAAAGGTATAATTACCGAAAACGCCAAGACCGCTCCAGATACCCGGTAAAAAGGTCAATTGCTGAGTATAACCGACTTCGATACCGAACAACGCTGCGTCGCCACCATTGATTGGTTGTTCTACAAAGTAACCATCAAATGTACCTCCTTGTTGTCTGATTACATTATGGTAAATAATATTTTTCATATCCTTGTAAAACAATCCAATGGATACACCGCCAATTCTTGCGAAATATCTTTCAACCAGAAAATCCACATTTAACGAATTAGTTGGTTTTAAATCCGGATTTCCTTTCAGGATCTCCTGACTTTCCGGGAAAATCCATTGATATGGCGCAAGATCAAAATAGTTGGGACGCGCAATCCCAGTTGTTACCGCAAAACGTAAATTACTTAATGGATTTAAACGATAACGAACATGAAAAGACGGCAAAATGTTGTTATAGGCGTTGGTCTGCTTAACTTTATCCATGCTCACAAAATCACCGTTACTATCATACAATAAACGGAATCCTTCATAAGATGTCTTTGTTAATTCATCCCTGGCTCCTATCAGAAAATTAAATTTCCCAAGATCAAATCCGGCCATAGCATAACCAGCAAAAATATCTTCTGTAGCGGTATATTTTCCTCCAGCTCCATCCGTATCATCCAGACGAATATATTCTCTTAAGCCGTCGTTTTGAGCCCGATATTTATTAAAAAAATCCCAATAATGATCGGTATTCATTACTGGACCAAACGTATAATGTCCAAGTAAAAAGTCATCGACCTTATCAGCTTTCACAAAATTACTCATAAAAATATCTTGATCACCCTTCCATTTGTATTTCCACCGTTTACTATCCCGGTCTTTTTGGTTTAATTTAAATTTTCCGCCTATTTTAATTTTTGTAAAAATATTACCAATGGTTGTCGGTAAACTCAAATTAAGATCACCAATAGTCTTTTTGTTAGAGGTGAATGTCTCTTTATAGTCTTGATTATCGATTTCCCAATGCGTAGGGTCTAAGATGTATGCCTGATCAACATTGGTTGTGGTAATTTTAGGGAAATCAACATCTGATAAGTCCATTTTCAGGTCTACCTTCTCATCCAGTTGAAACTCCGATTTAATTTGTCCTGGATTTTTTTTGGTTTCATCACCATAACTGTAAAAGATTGAATAATCCATTCGGGCCAGACCAAATTGGTGTTTCCCTCCAGCGCTAATTGAATAAATTTTTTGCACTTCATCACGCGCTTGCATTTCGTATGCTAAACGCGCTTTGCTAACCGTAGTTGCATCCAAATAATCGCCTTTTTTGACTCGATAACGAACCATATCTCTTAATTGGTCGTCATTGCGTTGGTTGAACATGCCTTTTACAAAAAACTGGTTTTTATCATTTATTTTGTATTCTAAAGTCGTACTCAATCCGTAGTGATCCCGTGTAGTATTATAGTTGTAAAGACGGAAATCTTGCAATGCAAAAGGGATGGTATTTCCATTGGCATCTTCCTCATCTCCCCAGTCCAATTCATCAGAATGGGCTACAATGTTGTTTCGATACCAGTTGGCATTAAAAGTAACTCCAAATTGCGAATTACTTCCAAAAATATTACTATAAGTTAATGAACCCCGATAAATAGGTTTACCAGCCAGGTATGAATATCCACTACCTAAATCAAGGTCTAAATGCCTTCCTTTGTAATCAAAGGCGCTATGAGTAATTAGATTAACAATACCTCCGATCGCATCACCATCCAAATCTGGTGTAATGGCTTTTACGACTTCCATATAAGCTAATTGTCCGGTATTAATAACATCCAGGCCAACAAAACGTTCCTCATCCTGTGGCGAAGCAATAGATTGGCCGTCCACCTGTACTGTCGTTAATCTTGGCTCAGTTCCACGCAAATAAACAAAACGTCCTTCACCAAGACTTCTTTGAATCGCCACACCTGGTATGCGCTGTAGCACTTCGGCTGTGTTCAAATCGGGTAGGCGCTCCATCTCCTCCCGCGAGAGGACGTTTGTAATATTAGTGGCATTGAGCTGCTGACTCATTGCTTTTGCCTGTCCATGAACATAGCTCACCACTTCGATCTCTTCGCCTGGAATCGCCGTAATTTTTAACTTAATATCAAGTTTAAGTTGTGGCTTTTGAGCTGAAAGACTGATGGGTTTGGAAAATTCTTGATACCCTATGTACTGAACGACCAGTGTGTAATCACTAAAAGGCACTTTATCAAGATAAAACATTCCAAAACGATCCGATGTCGTTCCTATTTTAGTGCCTTTCAGAAATACATTTGCCCCTGGTAAATATTCCCCTGTCTGGTCATCCGTAATAATGCCGGCAATTTTGCCATAATTCTGGGCATAAATATTGCTCATCCCTACAATGATCAGACAAAACACCAGGCCGCAAAAAAATAAATGATTGAAACGCCTCATAATTAGCTCCTTTCTATTAAATGAAACGTTTTAAAAAGGCATGTCTCCAAATTTTAACCCATGGCTTAGAAATCAAAGCCCGAGACTGGAAATTTAATTAAATAAACATCAGAAGCTTTACTAAAACTATCTGTAGTTCCACACCCAATTATGCCACCATCATCATCAAAAATCAATTTGCTAATACTATCATTATTTTTACCCCCCAAAGTTTTTTCCCAAATTAACTGTCCACTTGAATTAAGATTAAGCATATAGATGTCAACATATTGCCTTTGTTCAGTAATTCGATTTACCGTAGAGCCAGCAATAAAAATATTACCTTCCGTATCTACTAACAAACTATTTGCACCATCATTATTGGATGTACCAAAAGTTTTTTCCCAGATAGGGTTTCCATCTTGATCTATTTTCAACACATAAATGTCTCGGGCACCGGCCCCCTTACTGGCCGTATATCCGCAAATGATTAAATTTCCATCTGGTAATTTTTTTATATTTCTTCCTTCATCCCAATCTGGTCCACCATAAGTTTTATACCATTGTTCATTTCCTTCTGCATCGATTTTTACAAGATACACATCAAATCCCCCCATTCCGAAACTAGTTGTAGCCCCCACAAGATAAAAGCCGTTATCGTTGGCCTCCTGAAGACCATAAAAAGTTTCTCCGCCTGCTGAGGACCCAAATGTTTTGCTCCATTTCTCATTACCACTATTATCTATCTTCACTACCCAGGCATCACGATCCTGTCCACTGGATTTTATAATCGCACCCACTAATAAAAATCCACCAGTAGGAAGCAAAATAATCTGATTTATCACATCATTAAAGGCGCTTCCTAAAGTTTTGTACCACAGTTCTACACCGTGAGCGTCTATTTTAACGAGATAAACATCTTCGCCACCAGCTCCAAAGCTCTCGGTTGTTCCGACTATTAAATATCCTCCATCATCAGTGGCCACAACACTGTTAGCGCCATCGGTTTCATTACCACCGTAGTTCTTTTCCCATTGAACCTCACCTAATCCATTTGTTTTCACTACATAAACATCAGAATAATCATCAGCAACAGAAGGGATTGTCGAACCGACCATTAACAAGCCCCCATCAGCGGTTTTAATTACATCACTTGCAGAGTTGTCCTCAGGTGAACCAATGATGCGCTCAAATGTTGTAATGCCGCTGGTTGAAGAAACCCCGAACCCATTCAGAGTGTCAATAAAAGTGCCACTTGTTGTCACAATTTCCAGATAAGCCAAAGCTTTTTTCGCATTTACAGGTTTGAATTGAATATCTAATTGTACAAATTCTAAAGGACTCAGACTAATGGGCATATCTTCATTCTTTAAGTTGCATTGAAACGTATTCGCATCACTTCCTGTAATTTTGATTTCTTGAATCTTGGCCGTTTCACCACTACTGTTAAAAACCACAACAGGACGATGGGCCATACTGGTTAGAGGAATGTGGCCAAAGTATGTAAAACTCGGTGACAACACAATATCAAGAGCTTTCTTTGTAGATGGTGGCGGTGTACTTTGTTTACAATGATTTAACAATACAATTGTTAAAAGAATACTTACTAAAACTGATATAGCAGACAAACTTCTTTTCATTATCTACCCCTTACTTTTAATTTGAGGAGATATGCATGATTCACGAATTATTAATTGCGTATTTAAAACTACCTGAGCTGCTGATCGGCCAGGATTTTGCATTCGTAAAAACAACAATTCAGCGGCACGTTGCCCAATGTCAAAACCTGGTTGACTAACTGCAGTTAACGGTGGATTTAATGAAATTGACCAGTACATATCATCAAACCCAATGACGGAGAGTTGATCCGGGATAACAATTTTATTCAGATGCAAAACTTCAAGCGCACCTAAAGTTAGTAGATTATTAGCTGTAAAAATAGCCGTAGGCTGGTGCGTCATTTGGATTAATTCAGTAGTTAATTCGCAACCGCTTTGATGTGTGGAATCACCTATTTTAATTAAATTATTATCCAGAGGGATTCCATTTTCATATAATGCTTCTTGATATCCTTTTAATCGCTCCTGGTAAGTTGGGATATCTAAAGGGCCTGAAATAAAAGCAATTCGATGATGCCCAAGAGAGATTAAATAGTTAATGGCTTTTTTGACGCCCTCTTTATTATTAACTACCACTGAATCCACTTCGACATTTTGCATCCAACGGTCAATACATACCACCGGAAATCCACTCTCGATCAATTCCTTTATTATCTTGTCATTTTCATTAGCTGGAGCAACTATCAAGCCATCAATCGATTCAGAAACCATAATATCTAAATACATTTTTTCTCTCTCAATATCCTGCGAAAAATTAGACATAATAAAAGCATAGTTCTTTTCCATTGCCGCCTCTTCCACACCTCGCACCACCTCAACATAAAAGGGATTGCGAATATCCGGTATCAATAACCCTATAAGATTTCCATACCCTTTACTAACTCGCAATCGTCGGGCTACACGATTGGGATGATAATTTAATTTTTTAATGATTTTAAGCACCTTAGAGCGGGTCTTGGGGTCAACATGAGGATCATTATTCAATACACGCGATACTGTAGAAATAGAAACATCGGCTTTTCTGGCAACTTCTTTTAGCGTGCTCATCTATGGTAACCTTTTCATATTGTTTTTATTCATTTTATATTTCTTTATATCATTTTATTTGCAAACGTTTTTATCTCTGTGTTAGTTTAATCTTTTTTTTTTCGATTGTCAAGAAAAAAATTAATTATCTTATATCTTTATGTTTAACACGCTGTAAATATTAAATATTAGCATGTTTTTTTGGACACATTGATTGCCAAATTTATATCCCTGATTTGACAGTTAATGCCAAATTTTTCAAAGCCAACTCAATTTATCTGCAATTGGTAGGGATTTCTCATCTGTAAGCCCAGTAAAGCCTGTTTCTTTCCTGATCGTAGAAGACAAATCCTGATTAAAGCCCACAGCATCGTCATCATTGCTGCGACCGTTAAATCGGCCGTCGGCCAGCGCATGGTAAAGATCGGCATCCAGATACAATCCAACAAAAACATCCTGGTAATCGTAGGGAGACTGGTTGTGCATTTCCAGATCAAAGAAAATGATATCCCTCGCTAAAATATCGTTAAATTTGTATTTGAAAATATCGTCAACAATTGGTTGTTTTTGGCTGGGAAATCGAACCCGTTAAAGTTTGTTTTTAGTCAACAAACAAAGCGGTTTCTCAAACTGTGCCCAACCTTTACATTTTTACCAAAGCTGTAAACTTTGTTTTCAAACTTTTGCTTTAAATTGCCACAAAATGGTGAAAATGATGTTTTTGTAACATTTTTGGTTTTTAGAAATAGGTCACTAAAACAAAAGATTAAATTCATGAAACCATTGGCCTTTATTTTTGCGATTTACTTTTTGCTTCTATTAAGTAAGCCGTTCTATTCCTACCACCATAACCGAAACAGAAGACAAAGATTCAGCCTATGTTGGACCAGTTTTCATGAAACTAGATATCTATTTGTATCCGCCACAAGAACTTCAGCTTTCGCTGATAATCGATTTCCCCAATGGCGGCTTTTTAATTAAAACCATTCCCCAATATCAGAACGGTTGTAACATCACTGTTGAACCAGATGGTTTAATCAATAATCATTACCAATTTCTTTTTTATGAGGGGCGAGCGCCTGATTTGTATCCATACCAGAAAGGTTGGGTCGTGCCAGGGGATAGTTTAAGGTTCTTTTTTACAAACAATCTAAAAGAAAGCGGTTTTTCAGATGCGGAGATAGCGGATTTTATGGAATATTGGATTCCTATTTTAAATGCCAAAAACTTTTACGCAATTTACCCTCAATACAAGGAAACGTTACAGAGAATGATCCGCTTTAATATTTCACTACAGGCGGACAACCTGTTACGCCTGTTTTATGTGATAAAAATTTTTACATTCCAGAACAGCTCTTCATTCCGGGTTATAATAGAAAGGGTATTTACGTTGTGGAATGGGGGGGCTTATTAAGGATCGGTTGCCATCGGCCTGGCCTTAAACAAATTTTTCCTTTACAAAAGTTTAAAAATTAATTAACTTTTTCTTACATTTGAGCGCTTTGCGCTCCGTCATTGGTAAATAGTTTTGTAAAATTAAAAAATAAACGATGATGGCGCCCCGATTTTTACTTTTTTTCGTATTGTTGGCAAGCATTTCCTGCGACGTCCTGGATTATCAACCCGATTCAGAAAATTTTCATCATATCGAAAAACCGAAGCCAATAACTATTTATTTTGGCGTAGATGCGCCATCTGATACACTTAGATTCTGGGATAGGATCAACATAAATTATGTGCTTGCCAGTGAACCATCCAAACCAATTCTAAAAGTTGATGCTTACATTGATGATGAATATGTGCCTTCATACCTTTATCAAGATGAGAAGCAACAAACAATTAAAATTTCAATTAATAAGATTACCAATGGACTTCATCTGCTAAAATTAATAATCTATTTAAAGTCAGAAACTGGAAGTCTCGCAGATAATTTGGACATGGAAGCTTATGTCATATCTAAAGAGTATCCATTTTATTTTGATAATAGAGGTTTTTCCGGTAAAATATCTATTCAAACATCATTTAATGAAGATCATTTACCAGTGATCGAATGGACAAAGTATCCGTATGATAATTTTCAAGAATGTAAAATTATTAGAACATATAAAAATTATCTAATAGATACCATTGCGGTCATCAAAAACCGTCATCAACATACATTTATCGATTCCAGCTATTTCGGCGGTGAAATGAGCTATTATGTATCTATGTTGGCTCGTGATCGTACTTACAAATCTTCTGCTTCAACTATAGGGGTAAAACAATCAAACCTGCTCAGTTTTGAGAACACAGAGGATGGAGCTATCAAAGTATCCTGGCCACAAATTCCTGCCCAAAAGTATTTACAGGCCTACAAATTAGAAATGGGTCCCATGAAATTTAATCACGAATTAATAAGTTCTCGGGAAATAATCATCTCTGATATTAAGCAGTGCGTTTTTATTGACACACAAGCTACCTTTGGTTTACCCATATCTTATAGCCTGAAAGTTCAAATTAATAACCGTGAATACCCATTAACTTCTCAACACTTTTTCAAAGGGCAGAAAACCGATTATATTGAACGGGTAGCGTATGTACCTTCCCGAGGCGACTTTTGTCTTTTACAAAGTGATGGTTTAAGGGCGTTCAGTTCATTTTTATCAGACACAACGTTTCGCCAAAAAATCTATCAGCTTATTAATTTTTCACCGGATGGACAATGGGCATTTAGAAAATCAAGAGCAAGCGATAAGTTGATTTTTTATCGCGTCAATCCCCTCAAAATTGAAGAAGTGCTGGAATCGGCTCAAATAAGAGATCTCTGGGGAGAGGCGCCCATCTTTAAGGATTTTATGGTATCAAATCAAGGCTGGATTGTCTTTTTTGACAAAAAAAACTACCACAATGTGGTTTATGATTTTCCACACAAACGCAAACTATTCGATTTGTCCTATGCTGGTTATGGTAGAATCGTGCAAATTTCTTCCAATGGAGATTATTTATTATTCGAAAATAAAACCATTTACAAAGTACGAGGAAATCTATTATTAACAAAACTCTATTCCATCCCTGATGTGATGCATTTTGTTTTTGCCGAAGATCCTGGACAATACATATTAACTGCGAATCAACAAATAGCTGTCTATCAGATTGAAGACAACACTTTGATTAAGACCTTTCCCATAGAAAAAGATCTGTATCGACCATCCATTGATTTATATGGTCATTTACTGGGTGGGTTTACCAGAGAGAATCAGACTTTTCGTATTTACAGTCTGGAAAATGGTCAATTGATTAAAGAAATTAAAGTTACTTTTGATGAGGATTTTTTAGAAACCACCCATTTTTATTTTCAGAAAGATATGCTGTTCTTTTCAGAATATCATTCCGGGGCTTCATTTATGAAAGTAAAATGGTAATTTGATCATGAAAATTTTTAAACACACAATCTTATTGATATTTGTCATTTTTATTAATATTTGGGCGCAAACGACTGAAAAAACATCTTCTCGCTGTGAATTTAAAATTGGTTTTTCTACATTTGCGATGAACGATCTAAAAAGCTTTAATAAAGAGCTGTTAAATGAAGGCCAAAAAAGAATACCTGAGTTAGCAAATACTGAAAATTTCCCTGCTTTTTTTAGTTACACATTCACTTATTACTTCCCTTTAAAGAAGAATCCATGGGGCTTTTATTTAAATTATAGTTCAACAGGAAGCAGAAATACCTATAGTGATTATTCAGGAGCAATTTTTCAGGATATGATTGTACGTCGAATGCTGTTAGGAATTTTCACTGAAAAATCCATTCTTTTTGACCAAAAGAACGAAGTTTATTTTGCTTTGTCCGTAGGACAAATGATTAACTGGTTGATTATTAATGAAGAATTAAAAATTGGAGAAGAAAAGGATTCAATTAAAAGTAAGTTCTGGGGATTAAGTTTGAGCCTGGAACCTGCTGTCGGCTACCGTTTTAAGCATAATCAATGGAAGATTGGATTTTATTTAGGTTATGAATGGGATTTGCCTGTTTTAGATTTAAGGTACAGTGAGCAATTTAAGGCAAAAATATTTCATAAAAACCATCCTGTCAATCCTGAATGGAAAGGCTTGCGATTAGGTTTAACATTAGCTTATCAAATGTAATACAAAGAAAATTTTGCTAAATTATGCACTTCTATTTCAAATTTGTATTACTCGTCATTAGTTCTTAGTTTTTTGAGTTTCAATTTCCCAATTACTAAATTTTTGTAAACCTGTCCGCTCCGAATTTTATGGCTAACCAAACCTTAACCTGTACCATTTGCCAGGGCACCTCATCCGGACGAATGGCGGCAATACGGCAGATTAGTTTTACTTGCTGACGAAGCAGACGGCAAATGTGTTTGTTGTCGCTTCTGGGCACAAAACCGATGTGCCTTCCTTTGTACAAAATTTTGACCGCGTACCTATCGTATTCGTTTTCAGGATCGAGCTGCAACTGCAAAACCTGGCCCGTTTTCATTTGCGGCAACAACGCTTCGCCCTCGTAAAAGCGAAAACCGGCCACGCTGAATTTGTTGATAAATATTTCCCGCTCCTCAGCGCCGGCGATCAATTTTTTAGCCAGAGCCGGCCCTACCAATGGCAGAGCAATCAATTTTTTTAAAAGGCCTCTACGCGTTGTCATACGTTATTCCCTTAAAACCGCACTGTTAAATGTAACAAATTTTTATCCAGATTAAAAATTTAAAGCAGCAGAACCGCAACCAAAAAACTTCTTTAAAAAATGACAGGCCGATACCGCGGAACCCTTTAACTCTTACACTCATATACTCTTATACTCTTAACTTTACTCCTCTAACAGCGGAAGTCATTTCACGAATTAGCCCTCAACCCCTCGATCCCCCTTTCCCAGAATAAAAATCTGGGAGAGGGGGAAGACTTGAGTGTGAAATTTTAACATGTATTGGGGATTTCTTACACGTACCCCATTCACGACCAATGGTCGGCCCGATGCTTATTCAACCAATCAACAATTCAACAATTCAACAGATTTACTTCCTAACACAGCATAAAAATTTCCGCATCCCGCCATGCGGGATAGAAGTTTTAAGGGAAATATTCTAAATTTCAGGTAGCGCAACAGCTTAACTTTTCCACACTTTTTGAGAATGTAATAGCCGCTAATTTAACGCCTTCGGTTGCGGTTAAGTAAGGATGCAGCATATCGCGCAATTGAGCGATGGTAATACCAAATTTCATTCCCATGGCTATTTCCATCAATAATTCTGAACCCTCCGGTGCCACGATGCGTGCTCCTAACAAACGGTCGCTTTTGGCGTCGCGGATTAATTTGATAAAACCTCTGTCTTCTTTTGAGACTATGAATCGCGGAATATGTTTTACTGGAAGAATGGCACTCTCTGCCTGGTAGCCGGCCTCAATGGCCTGTGATTCGTCCAGGCCAATTCCAGCGACCTGGGGATCGGTAAAAATGACCCAGGGCACCAACTGGTAATCGATCTTTTGCCGGTTAGGCGAAAGAGCATTAATGGCTGCCATTTTCCCTTCCAGCGCAGCTGTGTAAACGAACATGTACCGACCGATTACGTCGCCCGCTGCAAAAACGCCAGGTAAATTGGTTTCCAGATAGTCGTTGGTTTTTAAAAAGCCGCCTTTCAGTAGTTCTACCGTCAACTCCGGAGCAAATAGATGGTCTGTGTTACCCCGCCGACCGGTGGCAATGAGCAGATGACTGCCGCTAAGCTGGTCAACAGTCCCTGAATGTTTAATGTTCAGTCGGATGCCCTGATCCGCATTCTCGATAAAAGTTGTTTGTGTGTCAGTTAAAAACTCAATGCCATCTGACTGAAGGTGTTTTTGTAATTCACGGGCAATGTCCGGACTCTCACCAGGAAGTATTTGCTTTTGTACTTCTAAAACCGTTACCTTGCTGCCAAATCGGGCGAACATCTGAGCTGCTTCCAGACCGATGTAATTAGCGCCTAATATGATCAGGTGCCGGGGGAGTTCTTCTAAATCGTACAGAGTTTCATTAGTTAAAAAGGGAACATCTTCTAATCCAGGGATGGCAGGTAGAGAGGGCGCAGCACCAGTGGCGACGATCAGGGCGTCGCCATAAATGATTCTGCCGTTAACTTCTACGCGATTCGAGGAGAGAATTTTGGCCCTTCCTTCGATCAGTTCAAAATCAGGCAGATCTTTGACCACATCGATGTATTTTTGTTCTTGTAGCGCTTGTACCATGTCTTTTTTTTCTTTGATGAGGTCTTTAAAACTTATCAATTGCGCGTTTTTCTGGATTCCCGAATAAACAGTCTTTTGAGCCTGGTGCATATCGTGTGCGGCGCGCAATAAAATTTTGGAAGGCACACAACCCACATTAACACAGGTGCCTCCAATGGGCAGGCCCGCGTTAATCATGGTTACGCGAGCTCCTGATTCGTGTCCCTGCAAGGCCGCCGAAAAGGCAGCCGAACCGCCACCGATAATAATCAGATGTTTGGCTGAAGACGGTGTTCGGTCAGAAAGCTCTTCAAAATCATGGGCCCGGTAGTGGCCAGTTTGATTAATGAATTGCACGATATCTTCTGCGCTCAGCTTTTCTGCATCAAAGGTAACAATCCCTGAATGCTCAGGATACGATATCGCTCTGGCAATAATTCCTGGGTTGTCCAATTTTTGTTCAATGGTTTTTGCGCAATGATCGCAGGTCATGCCGCTGATTTTTAATTTAATGGTTTTAATTGGCATTTTGCCCTCCGGAGGATTTGGTGTTGTTTTGAATGGCTGTTGATGGATAGCCAGCATTGGTTGTGGCCAGAATCAAATCTTTGACCTTTACTTTTTGAGGATTGAATTTAACAATGGCCAGCCGCTGGTTAAAAAGAACCTGGGCGGCCTCGACGCCCGGTACTTTTTCCAGACTTTTACGCACGGTTACCGGACAGGAGGGACAATTCATGTCCGGTACGCTTAAAACGACTGTTTCCATGGTGATTGCACGTCCATTACCAGAGGGAATGTTTTCCTGAGCTCCTTTAGCGTCCAGATCGTTTGCCAGGTAGGGAATTGCGAATAAAATTATCACGATAATGGTTACTGACCAGAGAGATATTTTGTTGATCCTATCTGATCGGGGATTAGCGCAATAACTACCAGGCTCACAATCTTCAGCCTTTGGTTTGCGGTAAATTCTGACAAAAGCGTAAACTAATAACAGGCCAGTTACAATCATAAAAAAGGGACGGTATGGTTCTAATGCCCTCAGATTGCCAATCCAAGCTCCGCTTATGCCCAAAGCCAGTAAAATGAGAGGCCCTACACAGCAGACCGAGGCCAATATTGCTGTAACAATGGCTGCTTTTAAACTTTTGTTCTGATCCATCTTTAAATCTCCTTTTCGTTTTTCAATGATGGCTTTCCATGCTTCTTTAAAACATATAACGCCCTGTACCATGGTACAATGTTCCCAGGGAGAAAAAAAATTAGAATACTTCCCTTAAAAGATCTATTTCCGCCACAGCGGGATGCGGAAATTTTTATGCTGTGTTAGGAAGTAAATCTGTTTAACGGTTGAATGGTTTGATGTCCCGTCCCCGAGTATCGGGATTTCCGCTTGGCTCCAACCGTCTGGCCAGCCGTCCAGACGGGCTGGCCCGTCCTACGGCAGGACAAACCTGTCCCGAAAATCGTGGAGAAGGTGTGTTCAGTTTACAAGGGGAAAGCATTCTTCTCCCGATAAATCGGGAGAAGAATGACAGAAAGTCTCGAGCTAAAGCTCGAGTTACGTTGGGCTTACGAATGCTATGCAAGTGTAAGGGATTCTTCCCCCCCGATCAATCGGGGATTCAGAATGACATACCGGCACAGGCCTTCACCGCATGGGGAAACTTGTCCCTTGGCAAATTAATTCGTAATTCGTAATTTTAATAAAAAAATGCTCTTTCGGGCATTCGTGGCTATGTTTTGTTATTTGGGGACGATTAATGTTGCAGCTATATTTCCTTAGAGGTTGTACCATTCATTAAATTGCTGTTGCATGTGAGGTTGAGTAACCAATTCTTTAAATACATCATACAATCTTGGATCCCACAAACCTTCTTTCGTTTCTTTATCGATTATCTCGAATGCTTCGCTTATCCTCAGAGCTCTGCGGTAGGGACGTTTGGTAGTTAACGAATCAAAGCAATCGACCAATCCAATGATGCGCGCCTTCAGCGGGATTTCTTCTCCCTTCAATCCCTCCGGATACCCACTTCCGTTGTACCGCTCATGATGGTACAGGATGACAGGCAGAACCGGTTTTAACGTTTTTAATGGCGAACAGATTTGCACGCCAATTTTAGGATGCTCCTTAATTATTTCAAATTCTTCTGGAGTCAATTTGCCGGGTTTGAGTAAAATAGCGTCACGGATGGCAATCTTACCAATGTCATGTAAAATGCCTGCTCTTTTTAGCACCTTCAACTCAGAGGAGGGTAAATTCAGATATTCTCCCAGGGCAACGGCCAGGTCTGCCATGCGGTTACAATGACCTTCGGTGTACTTGTCTTTGGCCTCAACCGTTTTGGCCAGACTGAAGATGACCTGTTCGGCATTTTCCAGCTCGTCAATGGATTCCTTCATGCGCAACAGATTTTTGATGCGCGCTTTTAATTCAAAAATATTAAAAGGCCTGGAAATGAAGTCATCGACTCCAGCTTCCAGGCCTTTAACACGATCCTGCATACTGTCCAGCGCCGTAATCATGATGATTGGCGTAAGCTGCGTTTCTGGATTGGATTTAATAATCCGCGAAACCTGAAAACCATCCATCACAGGCATTAAGGCATCTAGCAAAACCAGGTCTGGATTTATTTTATTGAACAAATCCAGCGCCTCTTCGCCATTGTTGGCACTGTACAGATCATAATGATTATGAGCCAGGATATCTTTAATGGTCTCTATATTATCTGGTTGATCATCGACGATTAAGATTTTATATGATTCTTCTGCCATTTTCCAACGATTTTCTTTTATTCTGGTCAGAATGAATATTCGTCAGAAAATGATCAACCTTAATCAAAAGATCGAAAAATTTGCTATTTAAATTAATCTTCGATGTAGAAGGTATTTCCTGAATTAAAAAGGGTGTTCAGGTCTCCTTCTCCTTTTTTCTGTTTAACAAATTCGATCTGTTTTTGCAATAACTCTTCGTAAGTATCGGTTTCCACTTTACGGAACACACCGAGCGGCGTCGGCAAATCGGGTCGGTCGGTTAAGCTGGCCAGGCCAAACTCAATTTCCGCACTCAGGCTATTTTCATCGTGCACAACCAGGTCCTCAGGCGGATTGGCTTGGTCATAGGGCACCACTTCAAAACGATTGCAACTCCACTTTAACACTTTATCGTGGTTCTTGCCAAACACATAGGGTTTATCGTGTTCCATGTACAAGGCACGATCATCTTTCGTATCTTTGCTGTACAATTCTTCAAAAGCGCCGTCATTGAAAATCACACAATTCTGATAAACTTCAACAAAGGAAGTTCCCTTGTGTTCAGCTGCTCGGCGTAATATCTCGGCCATGTGTTTTGGATTGCGGTCAATGGTTCTGGCGACAAAAGTTGCTCCGGAGGCCAGAGCCATCAATACCGGATTAAAGGGATTTTCTAACGAACCATAAGGCGACGATTTGGTAATCTGGCCCTTTACCGAAGTAGGCGAATACTGGCCTTTGGTTAATCCGTAAATTCTGTTGTTGAACAGAATAACGGTGACATCAATATTTCTTCGGCAAAGATGAATAAAATGATTTCCACCAATACTTAATCCATCTCCGTCACCGGTAATGATAAAAACTTTCAGGTCGGGATTGGCCAAACGAATTCCGGAGGCAATCGTTGGGGCACGGCCATGGATACTATGAACGCCATAAGTGTTCATGTAATAGGGGAAACGGCTGGAGCAACCGATTCCTGAGACAAAAACAAATTTTTCCCGCGGGATGCCCAACTCCGGTAAAACTTTTTTCATCTGAGCATAAATGGCATAATCACCACACCCCGGGCACCATCTGGGTTCAGATTTGGAGGCAAAATCTGCCGGCGTCAATTTTAAGGGTTGTGCAATTCCTCTATATTGATTGTTCATAATTAACTCCTTTGAAATTATTCGTCAAGCGCCTTTTCAATGGCTTCCACCAACTCGTGCGTTACCAGTGGTAAACCACGCACGCGATTGAATCCTCTGGCATCGACGAGATATTTTTCGCGAATGATCTTTACCAGTTGACCAAGATTAATTTCCGGCACCAGTATCTTCTTAAAATTGTAGATATATTTTTCCAGAGTCGTGGGAAACGGATTCAGCCAGCGCAGATGCATCCAGGAGACTTTTTTGCCTTTTTTCCGTACCTGTTCCAGAGCTGTAAAAACGGTACCAAAGGTGCTTCCCCAGCTAATAAGCAGCAAATCGCCCTGCGGATCGCCGTTAATTTCCGGTTGTTCTACATATTTACTGATACGTTCTATTTTTTCGGCTCTCAGACGTACCATGTGGTCATGATTATCGGGGTCATAAGAGACATCGCCGGTTTCATCTTTTTCCAGTCCGCCGATGTGATGCTCAAAACCGGGCGTGCCTGGCAAGGCGATCATACGAGCCAGGGTTTCCGGATCCCGTTTGTAAGGCATGAAATTCTGAACATCTGTGGCGTAATGGATGTCAATTTCCGGAATGGAATCCGGATCGCGAATTAACCAGGGCTCCGATCCATTGGCAATGTAACCGTCCATCAATACGAAAACGGGGGTAGAAAACATCAGGGCAATGCGCGAGGCTTCCAGGGCGGTATCGAAACAGTCGGCCGGACTTTTAGCAGCAATGATAGGAATAGGCGCTTCACCATTCCGACCATAAAAAGCCTGCAGCAGGTCAGCCTGCTCTGTTTTGGTAGGCAATCCGGTGCTCGGTCCACCACGCTGCACATTGACTACCACCAGGGGCAGCTCAGCCATGACCGCAAAGCCCAAAAATTCGGTTTTTAAGGCCACGCCCGGGCCGCTGGTTGTGGTAATGCCCAGAGCGCCGGCATAGGAAGCGCCGATGGCCGAACCAATACCGGCGATTTCGTCTTCTGCTTGGAACGTTTTTACATCGTAGTGGCGATATTTAGCCAGTTCGTGTAAAATTTCGCTCGCCGGTGTAATGGGATAACTACCCAAAAAAAGCTCTTTATGCGCTTTTTTGGCTGCTGTAATAAATCCCAGAGCAACGGCTTCATTGCCGGTCATATTCCGATATTTGCCCGGTTTCTTTTTGGCCTTCTCCACGCGGTAACTGGTGTGAAACAGTTCGGTGGAAAGGGCATAATTGTACCCAGCATTCAAAGCGCGAATGTTCGCTTCAACGATTTCCGGTTTATTTTTAAATTTTTCTTTAATCCAATTTATGGTCGGCTCTAAAGGATGCGAAAAAAGCCAGAAGGTCATGCCCAATGCAAAGAAATTTTTGGAACGATCTTTTTCCTTGACTGAAAGTTTAAGGTCTTCCAGGGCTTTGCGGGTTAACGTAGTAATCTGTACCGGAAAAACCTGATAGCCGGCCAGCGATCCGTCTTCGAGGGGATTGGTCTCATAACCGGCCAGGGTTAAATTTCGCCCTTGAAATGAATCGGAATTAATGATCAGAATACCACCCGGCCTGACCAATTTTAGATTGACTTTTAAGGCAGCCGGATTCATGGCCACCAATACATCGGGTTGATCCCCCGGGGTGTGAATCTCTGTACTGCCAATTTGTATTTGAAAACCCGAAACGCCAAACAGCGTACCGGCCGGTGCACGAATTTCTGCAGGGTAATCCGGTAAGGTAACCAATTCGTGTCCTTCTTTGGCCGTTGTGCTTGTAAACTGCATACCCGTCAGCTGCATTCCGTCTCCAGAATCACCAGCAAAGCGGATGGTAACGCGTTCTAAAACTTTGGAATCTTTTTTCTCCATTTGTAGAAACCCCTGTTTCTTTTTAAAACAATGATAATTTTAGTAAATTTATTAAAACCTGCTTGAAAACTGCTCTTCGTTTTAACTTCTTTTAACCTCCAATAGCTTATTTTACTTAAGATGACAAATTTAACAGTTTTAACTTATGAAACCAAAATTAATTTAGCCCTTTTTCCACACACTATTCTAATTATTTTTATCACAAAAGACTAAAAGCAACGGAAGCACACTTATGTAACACGGATTTTAAAAAAAATTAATTACTTCTCCATATTCCATTCGTTTTAATCCATGGCCAGAATAAAAAAACCTGGATTTATGCTTTGTTGTGATTTGTAAAAATTTCCTATGTTTTTGGTTGCGGCTGTGCTGCTTTAAAATTCTACCATTTGAAACAATTGATTTTTTTGTTTAGTTTGATGCAATAGGTTAAAAACAGGTGCCGGTGAGCCTTTATGTTCCGTTCAATGCCCATTTCCCTGATGATTTGCTTTCTCTTTCTTTCTCATGCGCTGCAAGCTCAGGGTTTCTATTTTGGCAGAAACAAAGTTCAGTACACACAATTCAACTGGCAAATCATGAAGACGGAACACTTTGACATCTACTACTACCCCGAAATGCAGGAATTGGCAGAAAAGGGCGCTTATTTCGCCGAAGAGAGCTACCGTTTCCTGGAACAAAAATTCAATTATTCCGTCACCTATCGCATCCCGCTTATTTTTTACAGCACCCACATGCATTTTCAACAGACCAATGTAACGCCTGGCTTTATTCCGGAAAATGTGGGTGGATTTTTTGAATTTATTAAGGGGCGCGTGGTTATTCCCGGCAATGGCGATCTGAACGAATTTCGTCATGTAATTCGCCATGAGCTGGTTCATGTGTTCATGCACACCAAAATTGCTAATGTTTTGGCCCGCTACGACAAAATCGATGGGGCCTACCCTCCGCTCTGGTTTACTGAAGGACTGGCCGAGTACTGGTCAACCACCTGGGATGCCCAGGCCGAAATGGTTCTACGGGATGCAGTGCTGAATAATTACGTGGTGGGTTTAAGCGATATGTACCAGATCAACGGCACGTTTGCCATGTACAAAATCGGACAGGATGTGCTGCACTACATCTCTCTGAAATTTGGCGAAGATAAGTTATTACAGTTGTTGGAGAGCGTGTGGAAACATCCCTATTTTGAGCAATGTTTTCAGGAAGTGCTTGGCATGGATTACAGGACCTTTGATCACCAATATTTGTACTCCTTAAAAAAACGCTACTATCCACTGCTAAAAGATAACGACTTCAGCGATCAGGTGAGTCAAACCATTGTACGTACCGGCTACAATTTTAAACCGGCCTATTTTGAACTGAATGGTAAGCCGTACGTGGCCTTTGTGGGCAACCGAACGGGATATTCCAGCATCTACATGCGTCCTTTAAAACCACTCTCTTTTAAGGATAAAGAGAAAGATGTGGAACTCTTAATCAAAGGAGAAGCGTCTTCTGATTTTGAAGCCTTTCACGTATTTGACTCACGGATTAGCGTTAACCATCAAGGGCTTTTAGCCTTTAGTTCCAAAAGCGGCGAAAACGATGTTTTGTACCTCTACTCCATTCCCCGTCGTAAAATCGTTGAGCGTTACTCTTTTCCTGGATTGGTTGGCATTTATTCGCCGGCCTGGTCGCCGGACGGACGCAATATTGTTTTCAGCGGATTAAGTTTTTCCGGCTACAAAGACCTGTACCTGTTTGAAGTACAAAGCAAAAAGCTAATCCAGCTCACCAAAGATTTTTACAATGATGATGAGCCTTGCTGGTCGCCGGACGGCCAATTCATCGTGTTTACCTCTGATCGTACGCAGTTCGGTAAGCGGGGGGCCACCAACTTATTTTTGCTGGATGTGGCCAAAGGTACATTGCGTTATCTGACCTTTGGTGCTCATGAAGATCGGGCGCCGGCCTTTTCGCCGGATGGCAAATTTCTGGCCTTTACATCCGATATTGAGGGATCGTACAATGTTTACCTGCTAAAGGACCCCATCCAGTCAGCCTTTCAACAAAAGGCAGTACAGATGTTTAAAATGACCGCCTACCTTGGCGCCACCTTTGACCCTTGCTGGACAGCAGATAACGGGCTGCTCTATGGGACTTTTGAACAGGGATTTTTCCAGATTCGCTTTGAGCCGGATTTCTTGAAACAACTACCAAAAGCCAGGCCCATCATTCAACCCATTCTGGTTCAGGACACAAAACCGTGGGAGTTCGAGAGCATTAAATCCGAGCAGATTGCAGAACGCAAACCCTATGTTCGCAAATACGACCTGGATTTTGCTCAGACCCAGGTCTCGCAAGACCCCATCTGGGGAACTACCGGAGGCGGGCAACTGGCCTTTACCGATGTGTTGGGTAACGATCAGTATTATTTACTCATCTACAACAATGCCCGTGTTTCCAGCGAATTCTGGAAGAGCTTTAATGTAGCTGTCACGCGGATTTCTCTTGAGCACAGGGTAAACTGGGGCGTTAGTCTTTACCGTTTTGCAGGATACTATTTCTACCCGGCCGACGCCTATTTTTACGAGGAACGCATCGGGGCCATGGCCACTTTTAGCTACCCCTTTTCGCAATTTTCGCGTATTTCCTTTACACAAAATCTGTCCTATTCGGATAAAGACTGGTTCTTCAACAAGCGCCGCCAGGCCTATTTGTCCAGCAACTACATTTCATTTGTCAATGATAATTCGATCTGGGCTTCCAGCGGTCCTATTGACGGCCAGCGTATTAACATTACTTTTGGGAACACCTATGATCTGCGCTATTCCAATGTCAACTATCTTACAGGGTTAATCGATCTGCGAAAATATTTCCGACTGGGCTTGCGTAGCGCCTACGCCGTACGCTTTCTGTCGTTGTTTAACGAAGGACGCGAAACTTTGCAATATTACCTGGGGGGAAGCTGGGATCTACGTCTGTACAGACGCTGGTCCTTGCACGGCAATCGCATTTTACTGATTTCTCAGGAGCTACGCTTCCCTTTGATTGATCAATTAGGGATCCGCTTTCCCGTAGCTTCCATGCGTTTTTCAGGCATTCGCGGCGCGCTGTTTCTGGATGCCGGAAATGCCTGGAACAACAAGTTCCCTGGCTTCCTGGGCAGTTTTGGCTTCGGCATTCGCTTTAATTTAGGCAATGTACTCGTTTTGCGGCTGGACATTGGCCGCCGTACAAACTTCAAATCCATTGGACGAAAAACGATTACACAATTCTTTTTTGGATGGGACTTTTAATGCACAAACAAACCACCAATTTACTGCTATTACTTGGGTCTCTGTTGCTCTGGAATTGTCAGAATCCGGGCTTAAAGCCACCTGACCTTTCTGTATTACCGCAGGCCATGCAGGAAGGCTGGAATGTCCAACGCTGGTATTGGAGCAATGTAGCGCTGGACACGCCGCTGGTGCAGTACAGAGAGAAAAACATCAACGGACTGGCCACCTCTGCCCTGTTCCGCGTGTGGGACCGATTAATATTGACCACGCATAATGGATTTTTGATTTCTACGGACACGCTACTCAAAGACGTAGATCGCAAACGGTTTTCGCGCGGCATCTCGGCCGCTCCCGCTTTCTGGCATGCTCTGGCGTTTATCCCATCCGAAAAAGGCAACTACGGCTTGCAGGCCTACGACCTGATCCACAAAAAGATCATCTGGCGCCTTAAACGGCATCTGACAAAAAGCAGTCCGCTCATCCAGGGGCGATTGTTAATTCACGCCAGCCTGAAGGGGAAGCTTTTGGCACTGGATCCTCTGAGCGGAAAGCAGATCTGGCAGTATCAGTTTCCACAAAAAATCCGACAAAACCTGGCCATGACCGACCGTCTGATCGCTGTGTGCTCTGCGGACGGCATGCTGGGCGTTTTTGACGCCGACAGCGGACAGCCCCTTTTCATGCTCGATTTGCCGGGCCATGTGTACACCGCTCCCATGATTCTGAGGAACGCGATCTACCTGGCAGACCTTACGGGAAAGATCATTAAAGTTGATTTACACGATGGACACATCATCAAGCGCATCGATTTAAACACGCCTTTTTACCAACCCGTTTCCACAGATGGCCAGAAGCTCTTCATCATGGGGAGTGATGGCCGGCTTTTTGCCTTTTCCGAAAACCTGGAGCAAATGCAAAGTGTGCCTTTGAAAGGCGTACCCTCCATGCCCATCGTTGTAACCCGGCGCCATGTATTGGTTGGTACGTACCAGAAAATATTTTACATGGTCGAAAAAGCAAAACTGCACGTGGTTCAGCAAATCGCCCTCAAACGCAGACCTGTGGCCTGTACGCCGGATCGGAATGCAACGCTTTTTCTGGCCACAGAGTACGATCGTTTGCAGCTATTCAGAACAGAGGAGAAACATAAACCATGATGTGCCTGAATTGGAGATGGTTGATCTTCTTTTGTGCTTTGGTCTCCCTGTCCTTTGGTCAGGTTAAGAATTCTGGCATGGCCCAACCAAAAACGGTTCTGGTAGTGGACAGTCAGCTGGTTGCCAGACCAGATTCCTTAAAATCCCTTTTTGGAACTGTTGATTCCTTGAAATTAAAACTGATCTTTAAAAATGACCATCGATGGAACAACTGGGCGCTGGACACCACGCTAAGCGCGTTTAATGATTCCACTTTGAGCCGGCTGCTCAAAAAAACACGGCCTTTCAAACTGACCTATCGCTACATTCCATTGCGAAACTCTACTTTAACACCTAAAGAAAAGTTGAAAAAGTATTTGAAACCAGGGCTGGCGACCGTAGGCCTGTTGTGTAACTGGACGGCCTTCTATTTTAAACGCCTGGCAGACGATTATTACGACCGTTACAAATACACATCGGACATTCACAAAATGAACGCGTATTATCAAAAAACGCGACAATTCGATCAGTTTTCCAATGCGTTTTTAGCGGTTTCGGTTGTTTCATTGTCGGTCTATTTGTATTGCCTGCTGGTTGATTAACAAACGGAAATTAGATTTCTGATTAACAGAAATATTGTTTACTTTACAAACATCGAAATTTAGTTTAAATTTTGCCAGGCAGATTTACAAACACAAACACAGGATTGTACCATGAGCAAAAAACTCTTTTTAATCGACGGCTCAGCCATGTATTACCGCAGCTATTTTGCTTTTAGCCGTAACCCTTTGATCAATTCCAAGGGGGAAAACACCTCGGCTACCTTTGGCTTTCTCAATTCCTTGCTTAAAATCATTGATACAGAACACCCGGAATATCTAGCCATTGTTTTTGACACCAAAGAGCCCACCTTTCGCCATAAAATTTACGAAGAATATAAAGCAACCAGAGAGAAGATGCCAGAAGAGATGGCCGCTCAATTCCCCAGACTGGTTGAGACCTTAAAGGCAGCCAATTTCGTTCTGTTAGAGAAAGAGGGCTACGAGGCCGACGATATTATTGGTACTCTGGCTAAACGATTTGCCGCTCCTGAGCTCGATGTGTTCATCGTTTCTGGCGATAAAGATATGGCCCAACTGGTCAACGGTCACGTTTTTCTGTACAATTTGAAAAAACAAAATGAGCCTGAAATTTTAGACCGCCAAAAGATTGTCGAGAAATTTGGCGTTCAACCCGAACAAATCATCGACTGGTTAGCCTTGATGGGCGACAAATCGGACAACATTCCAGGCGTGCCCAAAGTTGGCGAAGTAACCGCAGCCAAACTGCTGAAGGAATATGGTTCTATTGAAAATATTTACAAAAACTTGAATTCCATTTCCAGGGAAGCGCTGCGTAAAAATCTGGAAAGCCATCAACAGCAGGTACAGGTTGCCCGCCAACTGACGACCATTGACTGCAATGTGCCCATCGATGTGCAATTAGAAGATTTAAAATTGCGCATGTGGGACATGGAAAAGGTGGAGCCCATTCTGCAGGAGCTGGAATTCAGGAATCTGGCCAATCGTATGAAGAGCATGAGCCTGGGAGAGGCCGACAGCCTCTCCTTGAAACAGTTCGATTCCAAACATGTCGATTACCGGTTAATCGAAACAGAAGAGGCGTTTGAGGCTCTATTACAACAACTCAAAGAGCAAAAGGAATTCGTTTTTGATCTTGAGACCAGTTCTCTCGATTTTTTAGAAGCCGAAATCGCCGGCATTTCCTTCTGCTGGGATGCGGGTAAGGCTTCGTACATTGCGCTGGGCCATGAGCCGCGTGGTCTGGATCGACGCAAGGCGCTGGAAAAACTACGGCCCATTTTCGCCGACGCCAACATTCGTAAAATTGGTCAAAATATCAAATACGACGCCATGATCATGGAACAGCACGGGGTTCCGGTCAACAATCTCTATTTTGACACCATGATCGCTTCTTATTTGATTAATCCCACAGGCCAACACAACCTGGACTACCTGGCTGAGCATTATTTAAACTACAAGATGATTCCCATTGAACAACTGATTGGTAAAAAGGGCAAGAATCAGAAAAAGATGACCGATCTGGCAGCCGGATTGGTTTACCAGTACGCCTGTGAAGACTCCGATATTACCTTTCGCATTTACCAAATTTTAAAAGAGGATATTAAAAGACACGGCATGGAAGCGCTGTTTTACGAAATAGAAATGCCCATGGTGCAGGTGCTGATGAAAATGGAAATGCACGGCGTAAAAGTCGATCGTGCCCTACTGGAAAATCTGAGCGCTGAACTGGGCAAAAAGATTTCCGAAATCGAACAAAAGGTTTTTCAGGCTGCCGGCGAAACCTTTAATTTGAATTCTCCGCAACAGATGGGGGTGGTTCTATTTGACAAATTACAGATTCACAAAGAGTTAGGCATGCGCAAGCCCTCCAAGACCAAAACCGGACAATACTCAACTTCGGAACGCACTCTGGAACGCTACGCCGCCCATCCTCTGGTGGCTAATATTATGGAATACCGGAAATTGATCAAATTAAAAAACACCTATCTGGATGCGCTTCCTCAGTTAATTCATCCCAAAACCGGACGTATTCACACTTCCTACAACCAGACCATTACGGCCACCGGACGTCTGTCTTCCAGTAATCCCAATTTGCAAAACATCCCCATCCGCACCGATCTGGGGCGAGAAATTCGTAAAGCGTTCATCCCCTCGCAAGATAACTATTTGATTTTGAGCGCCGACTATTCACAAATCGAATTGCGTATTATGGCACATCTTTCCTGCGATGAGACGATGATCGAGAATTTTAAGAAGAATTTGGACATTCACGCGGCTACAGCGGCCCTTATTTTTGGCATTCCGGTGCAGGAGGTTAGCCAGGAACATCGGCGCAAGGCCAAAGAGATCAACTTTGGCATCATCTACGGAATGAGCGAGTACGGGCTGGCCAATCGTCTGAACATTACAGCGGATGAAGCCAAAGAGTTTATTGCCGATTACTTTGCCACCTATCCCAAAATAGGGCAATTTATGCAGCAAATGATTGCCATTGCCAGAGAAAAGGGCTACGTGGAAACCATGCTCGGCCGAAGGCGCTATCTGCCGGAGATTAAAAATCCGAATCGCCAGATTCGCGAATTTGCCGAACGCACGGCAATTAACACGCCTATCCAGGGTTCGGCGGCCGATCTGATCAAAAAAGCCATGATTAACATGCAGAAATTTATTGAAGAACATCAATATCCGGCCCAGATGCTGTTGCAGGTGCATGATGAATTGGTCTTCGAAGTTCAGGAAGAAAAGGCAAACGAATTTTCCCGGAAGGTGAAAGAGATTATGGAAGGAGCTATGAAATTGAGAGTTCCATTAGTGGTGGAATGCGGTATTGGCAAAAACTGGTTGGAAGCGCATTAGCGAACAGCGCAGGCTTCTTGTTTACGCGTAGCGCTACTTTATTTAGTAATCACGAATTTTAGCACAGCGCCGTATTGTACTTTTGCTTGAATTGAAAATGTGCCGACTGTCATTTCGATGTCCCATCCTGGCGGGCCTTACTGAGATGACACGTAATCCCCTCTTAACCACAATGCGCGTGAGGGGATAAGAGGGTGAAGGCTCGTTAAAGCGCCGTTGATGAACCATCCTTTGCCATCAAGACAGAAAGCAGTAAAACCGGGCGTTAAAAATAAACCAGCGATTAAACAAAAAATGGAATCCATGAAACGACAAAACCAAAAACCTAAAATTGCCCTGGTGCTGGGCAGCGGCGCTGCTCGCGGCCTGGCGCACATCGGTGTTTTAAAAATTCTTGAACGGGAAGGCATTCCCATTGATCTGATTGTGGGCTGTAGTATGGGCGCCATGGTTGGCGGCGCTTTTGCCGCCGGACTGAACAGCCAGCAGATCGAAGAGATCGCCTGTGAAACCAACTGGCGACGTGTCGTTCAATTGCTTTTCCCCAGACGCTTCCGTCGCGATGGCCTGTTAGACGGTCAACGGGTGGAAGAGTTTCTCATCTCCTTGCTGGGTGAGGAAGAAATTGAAAACTTGCCGCGTCAGTTTGCCTGCGTGGCCACGGATATTCGCGACGGTGAAGAGATTATTTTAAACTCGGGCTCTCTGGTTAACGCCATTCGAGCCAGCATCTCTTTTCCCTTTCTCTTTCAACCTGTACAACTTAATGGCAACTACCTGATTGATGGCGGTGTGGTTAATCCCGTACCGGTTAGCGTAGCCCGCGACCTGCAAGCCGACCTGGTTATTGCGGTGAATGTGACGCCTTCGGTAAAAAATCGTTCCAGAGCTATTAATTCAGGCCAGATTCTTACCACAAAAAAATTGATGGCCGCCAACAGCGCATCATCGTTTCTGCAGCGCCTGTTCGGTAATTTTATGGAAAAATGGCCGCCAGAAACTGGGACGGGCAAAAAAGCAGCCCCTCGTACTAAAATGGGCATTCAACAACAGATGGCGCATGTGGCCATGACCATGGAAAATATCATCTTAATGCTCCGTCTGCAGGAATCGCCGCCCGATTTGTTAGTTGCTCCGGCCGTCAGCGCTTACCAGTTTTTCGACTTCAATAAGGCCAGAGAGATCATTACCATAGGTGAGCAAACCATGGAGGCCCAGCTGGATGCCCTTTTTGCCCTGCTGGAGGGGACAGCTTCTTCGTCCTGATTTTAAAGGGATGGCGCAATCAGGGGTAAATTCAGGCTGCGGATGAACACGGTTTGAACACGGATCTGCAATTATTTTTTTAAAATTTGTGTTTCATTGGCGTTTTTCCATTGCTTTTAGATATTAGCCTAAAGCAGCAACCTTTAAAAGACCAGTAGAGTAGAAAAGGGAATGTAAAGAACAAGAGTCTTTACATCCGCCTTAACCCTCCTCAAACCGGACGTGCGGATTTCCCGCATCCGGCTTTCCCGTAGAATTTCATCACAAGCATTCACAAGTCACTAATTCGAGTAAATGCCTTC
>NZ_JBSMDE010000051.1:0-4851 GCF_056497305.1 Caldithrix sp.
TTGCGAATCTTAAGCGTAAGCCATTCCTGATAGGTGGGCGTGAAATAAAACGTGCCCGCGCCGGTATGCGTAAAAGAGGCCATTTGTTGATTTTGATCATTGTAAATGCGCAGGGTGTAAGACTGCGCGGCGTCTTCCGGATAGACTTCGATGGTTATTTGTTCGCCCGCTTCGGGCCAGATTTTACCAATGGTTCGCAGAGCCGTGCTGTTAGAGGGCAAACGCCCGCCCTGCCCTAACGACCACTCATGGCTGTCGCCCAGGTCGTCGGCCATTTCCCATTCCTGAGTGGTTGTGCGCACCTGATGGGTAACCGGGCCGGAAATGCCGTCCGGGCCGTACACACAATAGCCACGACGCACATTAGAACCATCACAGGGCGGTACCCAGATGGTTACCTGCTGATTGTTGTCCACCGTAATGGTTCCGCTGTTAGCCCCGCTGTAATCCTTTAAAACGGTTCCCGGCGCAAAATCGGTAGTGATGGTAGCCGATTGCCAGGTGTCCCAGTTATCGTTGGCGCCGATGATGGCATGCGCGCTGCGTTCGATGATCAGTAAATCCTGCGCCTGCCAGCGTACTTTGTAGGCGCCATCTTTAAAATGCAATTTTTGATGGCACCAGATCAGGTTCACCAAATAATCGCGGGCCGGCAACTCCGTCGGGTCGTTCGGATGGTGATCCCAGCGATTGCCGTTGGCCCCAATATCAAACAAATCCTCAAAATAGACCGAAGGCGAGCCATCCACGGCAAAGGCAATAGCATAGGCTACCTGAACGCGAGGCTCATAGGGATCAATGTGTCCCCCGGCCAACTCATTGTAAGTGTCCCAGCCACTGTAATTGCCGTTGCTGTCCAAAATGGGTCGGAAAGTATCGTGACTATTGACAAAAGGCACGGTTCGCGTACGCCGGTCCTGCTGGGCAGAAGGAATGCTGCCCATGTCATAGGAACCAAAGGCATAGACCATATCATGCAAAGCCTGACGCAAACTGAAATCCATGGTACCAACCACATCGGAAAAGCCATCGCTGTTGTTCACATTATCGACCCAGGTATCCATTTCGCTTTTACTTCCCACATATTCACCGGCGGCCCACATGGAATCGCCTCCGGAGGCCCAATCCGCTCCGTGTTCTAAATTCCACAAAAAATCCTTGGTGGCCCAGTACGGAAAATGTTTGGCCGCGTCAATGCGGAAGCCGTCCACGCCCGTTTGTTTTTTCATCCAGATATTCCAGGTGCGCATGCCATTGCGCACGTAATCTGGCGATTGTTCGGGATTGTAGGTGCAATTACTGCTCTGCCCGTAAGCGCCCTGATAATAACAGATATCCGGTCCCCAGAACTGTCCGGTCCAATCGTCGTCATTCTGGTTATGATCCGGATTGGGATGGAAGTTTTGCCAGTTTTTGGGAAAACGCCCCTGGCGATTAAAATAATCGCTTTCACTTTCATCCGTGACCGGAGTGGCGTAACACACGTAGCGAAAATTTTTCCATTGGTCGCCCCAGGCTGCGGGATCGAGGCCGCCAGCCCCGGTATTGGAGCCGGCATTGGACAGGTGATTCCAGACCACATCCTGAATGACGCGCAGGCCATTGGCGTGCATCACGGCCACGGAGCGTAAGAATTCATCTTTGTTGCCATAGCGCGTGCTGGTGCTGCCCTTTTGATATTTGTCGCCCAGATCGTAATGGTCGAATGGCGCATAGCCATTGGAAGAGGTGGAGTTATTTTTGACGGTGGGGGGAATCCAGACATAGTCGATACCGATTTCTCTCAAGCGCGGCGCCAGATCGGCCAGATAGGTTGCCCAGTTGTTAGGGTAGTTGTTGTTCCAGTAATCCCACCAGTACCCCTGCAGGACGATTCTGCCGTTCCAGGGATTGGCAAAGAGATTGGCGAAATTAAAAAGAAGAATGAGCGCCAGGCCCAGCAACACTTTACGCATAGCAGCCTCCCAATAATTTTTCTTAGAAAATAAAAAAAAATTCAATAAGAATTGTGCTCTAATATACAATTTTTTATATTTTAGTAACTAATTTTTTTATTACTAAATTTCATTGGAGGAGGAGGTCGTAATAATGCGTAACGTTATTTTGTTAATAATACTTTTTACCACAACTCAACTATTTGCATTTGCAACCGGACATTATCCATTTACTTCAATTGGCTTTAATGATGGGACTTACAGCAGTAATTATTCTGTTCCTCCGTATGGCAGGCAGGCCACTGGATCAACAACCTTTGCAGATTATGATATAATTTCTACTGATGCCACCGATTTATTCGTAGTATTTGATTACGATACCTACGGTAAAACTGTTTATCTTGTTTATACGACAGACGGTACTGCTCCAACTAAAACAAATGGCACTGTAGTCAATTGTTCTTTTGATAAAATTAACAATTCTAATAATTGGTGGTGGTATGGCAATATTCCCTCATTCTCCGCAAAAACAATTATTAAATACGTTTTCTATATTTCGGATGGTGCTTTAAATATTGCTTACGGAAGAATTGCCGCCGATGGCTATAAAACTTCGTGGACAGAAGGTGATTCATATTTTGGCTATGCTGTTAGCTCTGATGCTAACACTACTTATCATACGGTCTATTTCTTAGGCGACCAGCTACATGATTGGCGCAGCAATGAACAAGTAGCCATAGATGGTAATAGCAATTTCTATATTTCATGGGATGATATAACGTTATTCGTAGGTATATTCACAACAGATTTAGATTTTACTAAAATTGATCCTGATAGATTTAATATTGGTATCGATAACGATCCAGGAGGTAGTAACGGAGATGCAACAACGGGTTTTGCTGGTTATAATTTCGACACTTTCAACGATGGCTTTCACAAATTGGATTATATCGTACAAGTTTCAACAGCATTTAATACAAATGTTAAAGTATTTAACGGAGTGGATGGAAGTTTCGATTTAGGAACTGACAAAAGCTACGTTACAATAATTAGTCAAAGATATATTGAAATAGGAATACCTTGGGCCGATATTGGTGGCAGACCAAGCTCAAACTGGGGAACAATACTCTGGACATCGAATCATTATGATTCATGGGTTATGTCAAGTTTTCCAACTTCCAATCCAACTGGCAGTGCATCACCTCCTTTAGATGTCGTTGAATATCATCTATTTAACAGTGCGGGAAGTGGTGTTTCGCCCAGTACTGATGGGGTAGATAACTCCCTACCTGTTACCCTGAATAGCTTTACTGCAGCCGCTTCGGGCCAATCCGTTCTTCTTCAGTGGACCACGCAGTCCGAAATCGATGTGCTGGGCTTTGAAATTCAGCGCGCCCTGGAAGAAAGCGGCCCCATTGAAACCATTGCCACCTACAAAGACCATCCCCAATTGAAAGCCAGCGGCAGCAGCTCCGCCGAAACGGCTTACCGCTTTATCGACCAAAATGTTCAGGCCGGCTTTACCTACTGGTACAAACTCATCTCCCACGATCTGGACGGCTCCAGGCAGACCTTCGGACCCACATCGGCAGTGGTGCAAAAGGACGGGCAAAACTTAGACCCCATCGCCGGCAGCACGCCAGCGGAATTTAAACTGCAGCAGAACTTCCCCAACCCCTTTAACGGTTCCACGCAAATTGCCTTCAGCATTCCCGCCCTGGAAGAAGGCAGCGCCAGGGTGCAAATCAATGTTTATGATATTAACGGCAAACTGATTGCCCGGCTGATCAATCAAACGCTGTCGGCCGGGACTTATCAGGTTAAATGGGAAGGCAGGGACTTACGAGGAAATAAGGCGCCCTCCGGCGTTTACATCTACCAGCTGCGGGCCGGCCACTTTGTCTTCAGCAAAAAAATGCTGCTGGTTCAATAAAATACCTGACAGTGAATTCGCTCACAGCTTTAAAAGCGGGCAGGATGATTCCTGCCCGCTTTTTATTATGAACAAAAAGGTGATTTGCAAAAGATTGAAAACAGCTTGTCTTCGCCTGGGAGCTCAATCATCGTTCAAAATTTCAAAATCTATATTCAACTGCCGAAAGGTTTCCTCTATCTTGTCTTCAATTTCACGGTGAGAAATGCTGCCCTCCCCCGCCTTAAGTGATATTTCAAGGCGGTTAAATTTGCTCTGCAACAAATTCACTATTCCCATGATGCTTGCCACTTTTCCTTTGGGAATATTAAATCGCAAATGTAGCTGTTTGGCGGTATGATCAACGGATTCTGTGCTCGTCAAAACGCCAGCCTGGCCATTATTTACAGCCGATGTTGTTTGCTCTTCACCGCCATATGCGGATTGCAGCGGTTGACTCGATTCCACCTCTTTTTTCTGTCGGGCGCAAAGCTCTTCTTTAATAATGATTTCGTTTTTTGCGAAGGAAATGGTGGCGTTTTCTTTAAAATAAACGCACTTCGCTTTATTTTCTTCCATTTCGCCCAAACCAAACACGCCTATCCGGACACCTTCACGAATACAATCTTCAAGAATCATACGATTTGACGGACGCGCCTCCCCCGGCGTTTTAAGAGTAGACTGATATAACTGATCAGTAAAGACATAGTCTTTGTTTTTTAGATATTTTTCTTTCAAGACAATGGGCGCCATTTTTTCAAGAACTTCGCCATCACGACGTAGCTGTTCGAACAGTTCTTCATCAAGAGCGGTATTCATACCATACGTTGGAATGCCCAGGTCATTTTCTTTGTAGCCATCTTTATCAGGAATGGCAACCTTTCGATAAAAGCGCCGATTGGACTCTTGTAAAATTGGCTCCAGTTTTTTAAGTTCGCCTTTAATCTCTTTTTTCTGCTCTTCCGATAATTTGAGATGCCTATCTGAGGCAATATGTTCAAAAGC
>NZ_JBSMDE010000052.1:0-20386 GCF_056497305.1 Caldithrix sp.
TTTAATTGATTTGTTTATTATTTTGCTTTATTATTAGAAGATATAAGACGATCTAATTTTTTTTCATCGAGTGTTCTCTCGATGTTGTCGTCTTTTTCTTTTTTGGTAAGTAAAATCAATAAAAGACAAGTGTTGAGAATCGTTAATATGAAAATTATATTTAGCATGGCTAACCTCCTGCGGTTGAGTTTTACGCGGCTTCGCCGCGCAATTCACGGTCTATCAGTTCTTTGATAGCCTTTTCGTACTTGGCGCTCTTGCGTTTCCCGGTAAGCAGCATGTGAACGTATTGGGGCGTAACGCCAAGCTTGCGGGCGATCTCGGATTGGTTCACTATTTTCTTATTTTTAAGGATTGGCATGACGTCGTCCTTTTTATTTTAAAATTTTTGTTTATGTTTTTTAACAAATATACAACGTATGTTGTATTGTGTCAAGAAAAAATAATACAAGTGTGGTGTTATGGGTGAAGAAATAAAACGAATGTTGGGTGCAAGAATAAAATCTTCTATTAAAAAATCTGGTAAAACACAGAAGGATATAGCTAAATTATTAGGAATTTCAGAAAATGCATTAGTTAATTATATAAAAGGTAAAAGAATACCTGATGCTATTTTGATAACTAAAATCGCACAAATGTGTGATGTTGATATAGGCTGGCTTCTCACCGGCCAGGGCAGCATGTTTCTGGAGCAGTCGTCCGCCAGCGCAGTAAACGACCATGCGGCAGAGTACCGGGCCAAAGAGCAGGAAATCGCCCGCCTCCGGCAGGAAATAGCGCGCCTGCAATCAGAGCTAAAAAAAATCGACCAGGATGAAGAAAAGGATACAGCTCTCCTGCAAGCTCTTCAAGTTAAAATTAGAGAACTTGAGCTTGAAAATAGAGAGCTTGTTGGCCAAATAAAAATTCTTAAAGAGCTACTTTTAAAGAGGACTTAATTTTTTTTACTATTAAACGCCTGTAAGAAGGCACAATGATGGGTTAAGAATATAAAAAGGTAGGGAGGTGTGTTCAAATTTATCGCATTATGTCATATTTTTCTCTTTTTTTATTATACATGTTTTTTAGTCATAATTTCATTTTTTTCCTTTACTTAATTATCTCAATTTTCTCTTAACTTTATCTCAATCCCCTAATCTTGATTTATGAAGAAGTTAAATTAGAAGTGGACCTTTTCGTAGAAAAAGAAGTAAAATCTGTCGAGGCATTGAACGACATTCATCTTGCACAAATTCTAACCTATTTAAAACTGTCCACTTGTCTATTGGGAATGTTGATTAATTTTAACGTTACATTACAAAAAAATGGTATTAAAAGAGTGGTAAACAATCTTCAGGAAAGTTAATATTGAAAACACCGTTTCAATTATGCAGAGCAAAAGTTTTGCAGTCGCTTTCTTAAAAAAGGTACCGTTTGTAGAGCAGCTGCAGCACAACAAGTTTAGAAATCGGCCATTGATTCGAAAGGAAACAAAACATGAACTTTGGGTTTACAGAGATTCTGATTATTGCCGTAATCATTCTTCTCCTTTTCGGAGGCAAAAAGATACCCCAACTGGCCAAAAGCCTGGGGTCGAGTTTCAGATCATTTAAAAAAGGATTAAAAGAAGCGGACAGGAATGAAGATCACAACTGACAAATAGTAAGTTTGTTTGTCATATTGACAACCAGGCCTAAATAACCGCCTTCCACTTCAAGGATATTTCCCTGAAAAAAGTAATGGCACTCCTTTTGCATTCCTTTCTGAAAAAAATTGAAAAATAAAGGAGGACATAGAAAATGAACATGGAAAAATTTACGATTAAAGCGCAGGAAGCCATAGCCGAAGCGCAACGTCTGGTCACCGATTACGGGCAGCAACAGATCGAGCCCGAACACATCTTAAAGGCGTTGCTTTCCGATCCGGAGGGAGTGGTTCAGGCCATTGTAAAAAAATACGGGGTACCGCTTCCTCAATTAGAGCAAAAGATTGAACAGGCTATTGAAAAGTTTCCGCGTGTTTCGGGTAGCGGACAGGTTTATTTAAGCCGTCGCGCCAATCAGGTAATCAACAACGCGTTTAATGAGGCGCGTGCCTTAAAAGACGAGTTCATCAGTACCGAACATCTCTTTATGTCCATCAGCGAAGAAAAAGAAGGCGATGCCAGCCGCATTCTCAGCTCTTTTGGTTTAACGCGCGAGATGATTTTGCGCGCTTTGATGGAAATTCGCGGTAACCAGCGCGTAACCGATCAAAATCCGGAAGCCAAGTATCAGGCGCTGGAACGCTACGCGCGTGATTTAACCGAGCTGGCACGCAAAGGCAAGCTGGATCCGGTCATCGGTCGGGATGAAGAGATTCGTCGCGTTTTGCAGGTGCTTTCCCGACGCACCAAAAACAATCCGGTGTTGATTGGCGATCCGGGGGTTGGTAAAACCGCTATTGTGGAAGGCATCGCCCACCGCATTGTAAACGGCGATGTGCCGGAAAATTTAAAGGACAAGCGACTGGTAGCTCTGGACTTAGGCGCCTTAATCGCCGGCGCTAAGTTCCGCGGCGAATTTGAAGAACGCTTAAAGGCCGTGATCAAAGAGATTACCGAAGCCGAAGGCCAGATCATTCTGTTTATTGATGAGTTACACACCATCGTTGGCGCAGGCGCAGCCGAAGGCGCTGTGGACGCTTCCAATATGATTAAACCGGCTCTAGCCCGCGGCGAATTGCACACGATTGGCGCCACAACCCTGGATGAATATCGGAAATACATCGAAAAAGACGCAGCTCTGGAACGCCGTTTTCAACCGGTTTTAATTGATGAGCCTACGGTGGAAGATACCATTTCCATATTGCGCGGGCTCAAGGAAAAATACGAAGTGCATCATGGTGTGCGCATTAAAGACTCGGCTCTGGTAGCCGCAGCCGTGCTGTCCAAACGTTACATCAACGATCGCTTTTTGCCGGACAAGGCCATCGACCTGATCGATGAGGCGGCCTCCAAGCTGCGCATCGAAATCGACTCCATGCCGGAAGAACTGGATGATGTGGAACGTCGCCTTAAACAACTGGAAATCGAAATGATGGCCTTGAAAAAAGAAAAAGATGAGGCATCTCAAAAACGGCTGGAGATGCTGAAAGAGGAAAAGGCCAATCTGGAAGAAAAGGCCAAACAATTACGGGCTCAGTGGAAAGCGGAAAAAGAGACCATTCAGCGCATCCGCGAATTGAAATCCAGAATCGAAGATTTCAAAACAGAAATGGAAATCGCGGAACGCGATGGTAAGCTGGACCGCGTGGCCGAGATTCGTTACAGCCTGATTCCAGGAGCGGAAAAAGAGATTGAACAGCTAAATCAGAAATTGTCCGAAATCCAGAAGGACAACCCCATGCTCAAAGAAGAGGTGGATGAAGAAGACATCGCTGAAATTGTTTCGCGCTGGACGGGTATTCCGGTACAACGCATGCTGGAGAGTGAAAAAGAGAAATTGCTAAAAATGGAAGATCGTCTACGTCAACGCGTGGTCGGCCAGGAAGAGGCCATCGTCGCCGTATCAGACGCCGTACGTCGTTCGCGCGCCGGATTGGCGGATCAGAACCGACCGATCGGTTCCTTCATCTTCCTGGGTTCTACGGGTGTTGGTAAAACCGAGTTAGCCAAGGCGCTGGCCGAATTCCTGTTTGATGATGAAAACGCCATGATCCGCATCGACATGTCCGAATACATGGAACGGCACTCGGTATCGCGTCTGATCGGTTCGCCGCCGGGCTATGTGGGTTATGAAGAAGGCGGACAGTTAACCGAGCAGGTGCGTCGTAAACCCTATTCTGTGGTGCTTCTGGATGAAATCGAAAAAGCACATCCCGAGGTCTTTAACATCCTGTTGCAGGTGCTGGAAGACGGTCGTCTAACGGACAATAAAGGCCGGACAGTGGACTTTAAAAATACCATCATCATCATGACTTCGAACCTGGGCGCCAGTTACATCCGCGAAAAAACTGAGAACATCACCCAGGAACGATTGGAAGAAACGTACGAAGAAATTCGCAAAAATGTCATCGAATTCCTGAAACAGAATCTACGGCCCGAATTCCTGAACCGCGTCGATGACATCATCGTGTTCAGACCTTTGAACAAAGATGACATGCGGCAGATCGTTCGTCTGCAATTTGAACGCATTAAGAAGATGCTGGAACAGCAGGATCTCTCTGCTGAGTTAGATGAATCCGCTGTGGAATATCTGGTGGGAAAGGGCTACGATCCGGCATTTGGTGCCCGACCACTCAAACGCTTAATGCAAAAAGAACTGGTCAACGAATTGGCCAAAGAGGTCATTGCCGGTCATCTGGCGCCTGGCGACACGGTGCTCATCTCTGCCAATGCCAGCGGTTTGCAATTCAGCAAGAAGCGACAGGCGGCTTAATAGGAAGGGGATGCATCAGCATCCCCTTTTCTTTTTGCTAAGAAACCGGCACTTGATGCCAAAGCTGGAACGTGGATTGAGGTTGACCCATTTCTTTGCCCCTTACAGGCGATTTGCGCATCTAACACCTCAGTTCAGACATGTTTAACTTAGGAGAGAAAGCCATGGCCAGGATTGAGGCGGATATGACCATAGAAGAAATCGTTGAAGAGCATCCCGAATTAATCAAGCCCATGCAGGAAATGGGCATCCAGTGCATGGTGTGCGGTGAACCGGTCTGGGGCACCTTAAAAGAGCGGATCATCGAAAAGGGCATGCAAGACCGGATGACCGAAATTATTGTACAATTAAATTCGTTAATAGACAAAAAATGATGAAGAAAGGGCCAATCTTGTTTAAGAATTTAAAATGGAAAAAGCTGCTCATTTTTGCTTTTTTAGGCATGGCAGCCGGTTACGCCTACTACTATTTCATCGGTTGTGTGGGCAACAACTGCCCCATTACCAGCAACCCTTACTTAATGACCGGTTACGGTCTGGGCGCCGGTCTGGTTTTAGGCTGGGACACTAAAAAAACAAAGACAGAAAAAAAGGAAGAAGCAAAATAAGATGAAAGTTTTATTTTACATTGTAATGGCTTTTGTGGGTTTTATGGTGTTCATTCAAATCTACGCGCGGCTGCAGGGCCTGTTGAAACGAGGCAAAGCAGTTCCTGCCATCGGTGGGAAGGTGGGCGGCGCGCTGGCCCGAAACGCCCGTACCCTGCTCTACTTTTACACACCAAGCTGCTCGGCCTGTAAAGTCATGACGCCCGTTATCGATCGTTTGCAAAAAGAATTTGACAACATTGTTAAGATAAATCTGGCGCATGATATGGAAATTGGGAAAAAATTTGGCATCATGGGAACGCCCTCGTTGGTGCTGGTGGAAGACAATAAAATCCAATCCTTTGTGGTCGGAGCTAAAAACGAATCATTCATTCGCAAGCTGTTGAATGAAAGCTGAAGGGTTCAATCACCAACGGGCCATTCACCGAAGAGCATCCTTTTTTCCTTGTTCCGCAGTGCCGTAAAATGGCCTTGAAAATGGAGTGCTAACAAGAATCCCTTCCTTTGTTCAGGACCATTACGGCTATTTCTGATATTCAGCCGCCATGCCATTTCTGCCCAAACAGGAATACCTTCCAAATTTCTGGAGGGTCGGTCTCGCACTGGCGATCGGTCTAAATATCATTTTGAGCAGGTCAACGCTTGCCAACCTTTGAAAGGTGTATTTTAATTTTGAGAGACTTTAATTTTATCACCCGGACGGATGCGAACCGAACGCATGTTATTCAGCCGTTTTAGCTCTTCAATTGAGATGCCGTACTTCCGGGAAATATCCCACAGGGTATCCCCTGTTTTTACAGTGTAATAGGTAGCCTTCTCATCGAGTTTATCTTTGTCTTTTGCTTTGCTATTACCTGAGAGATTCTTAACCACCCAGATGGTAAGTTTTTGCTTGGGATAGATGTACTCCCCATATCGTAAGCCATTCCATCTGCGAATGTAGCTGGCTCGTGTATTAAATCGTTCGGCAATATCGCCCAGGGTATCGCCCGGTTTAACCTGGTAAATCACCTTTTTGGCGCCGGGCATTTTAGGGATCACACTGGCCCGACTGAGACTTTTGCGGCGGCTGGATTTGCGGCTGCGCCGCTTATTCAGCGAAGCATAATAATGGGCCCTGTTCTGGGGCACAGGAATCAGCAGGTACTGGCCGGCCCGAATAAAATTGCTCCTCAGTTTATTAATCGATTTAATGACCGACACAGTGGTATGGTATTTTCTGGCGATCAGGGAGAGCGCTTCCCCCGATTTCACACGATGCCTGACCCAGGAACGTTTCTTGTTATCCGGAATTTTAGCATATTCGGTTTTGAATTTTTCTTTTGTTCCTTTCGGTAAGTATAGTGTAAAATTCTTTACCCCAGGCGGGGTTACCCAGCGCAACACAGCCGGGTTGATCTCCCTTATAAAAGCGTAAGTGGTATCCACAATATTGGCAATAACATTTAAGTCGACCGATTCGGAAATGAGTACGGTATCGATTTCCAGAGGGGGATCTTTCTTGACAAAAAAACCGAATTTTTCCGGATTACGGGCAATGATGGTCGCCGCCAGAAACGTGGGCACGTAGTTTTTGGTCTGACGGGGTAAGCGTCTCAATTTCCAGAAATCGCGCGTACGATAGCGCCGGATGTTGTACTTCACCTTTTTGGGATTACAATTGTAGCCGGCCATGGCCAGGTACCAGTCGCCAAAATCCTCGTAAAGATGGCGCAGATGTTTGGCGGCCGCTCTGGTCGCTTTAAATATATCGCGGCGTTCATCAAACCACCAGTTGTGGCGTAAGCCGTAATAACGTCCGGTGGATGATATGAATTGCCAGATGCCCACAGCCCGCGCGTAGGATCGGGCTCTGGGCTGGAAACCGCTTTCGATCATGGCCAGATAAAAGATATCTTCGGGAACACCCTCTTCTTTTAATATCTGTTTGATGATCTTTTCGTAACGGCCGCTGCGTTGTAACCAGCGACTGAACACCTTACGCCCTTTGGTCTGAAAATATTTGATGGCTAAGCGTACTTTGGAATTGATGGTGATGGGAATGGGACCCGAGCTATCGATTACGGTCCCCTCCCCAAAGAGAACTGAATCCGGGAAATTGAGCTCTTCCAATTGCGTGATGTCTTCTCGGATTTCTTCGGCCTCGAGCTCCTGCTCCGGTCCGGCGCCAAGGTAAATTTGTTGATAGGTGCTGTCCATGGCCTGGATCAACGAATCCAATTCTTCCCAATAGGAAAGCGTGTTGCGATCTTCATCAGAGAGTTCAGCCAACTGATTAAAAGCCTGTTCAAAATAAATCTGAGCGCCAATCGTGTCTTTTTCTGCCAGTTTTTGCAAAGCATCATTGTAGTAACTTTTCAGATTTTCCATGCGCAAAACGAGATTTTGCGAAACCCACAAGCTATCGGGCAGAGAATGGGGCAAAGAGGTTTTGGGTAATGTTTGCTTTTGCACAAAAGTATTGACTCCACAAGCCTGCAAAATAATTATGGTGCCAATTAAAACATATATTTTTTTAAGAATCATTCATCTTCCCTGTGTTATGTTTGATCTTGTTTACAATACTCGTAGTAGACCGTCCTTTGATTAAAGGAACGGTTAAAACTTTACCACCGTTTTTTTCTACCACATCCCGCCCTACGATCTCGTTTAGCCGGTAATCTGCACCTTTGACCAGCACATCGGGTTTTACGCGTTTAATCAATTCCAGCGGCGTGTCCTGCTCAAAGATGCAAACCACATCCACAGCTTCCAGACGGGAAAGAACAAAGGCCCGGTCCTCCTGGGGAATGTAAGGACGCTCTTCTCCTTTCAATCGTTGAACAGAAGCATCAGAGTTCAGACCCAGCACCAGAAAATCGGCCTGTTCTTTGGCCGCTTCCAGGTAAGCCACGTGCCCGCGATGAATTAAATCGAAACAGCCGTTGGTAAAAGCAATCGTACAGCCCGGATACTTCCTTCTCAAATCTTCAATAAAGCGTTCGATATGTTGAAAATCTACTATTTCACGCATATTTTAATTGATCTTGTTTTAATTGTCGGAACAGTTCTTCCCCTTTTACCGGAACAATACCCACTTCTTCACAGACCAGTCCGGCAGCGTAATTGGCCATGGTGGCCCCTTCTCTGAAGGTGGCCCCACCTACCAGGGCCGCAGCCATCGTACTAATAACCGTGTCGCCAGCTCCGGAGACATCCGCCACTTTACGTGTGCGCGTAGGAATGTGGTTGGCCTTCCGCCCCTTTTCAATAAGCGACATTCCCCTACCGCCTCGGGTGATAAGCACACACTCTGCATTCAGTAAATCCAGCAGTTCCTGACCTGCCTGCTCCACCTCTTCATCGCTGCTCACCGGTTTTCCTAAAGCGTGTACCGTTTCTTTAATATTGGGCTTAAAGACCGTCACGTCATGGAATTCCAGGAAATTGATAAACTTAGGATCCACCAGAACGGGCTTATTATTTTGAGACGCTTGGCGCGTGACATGCCGGATAAAGGCCTTGCTCAAAACCCCTTTGTTGTAATCTTCTAAAATGATGGCTTCTACCTGGTTAAACAGGGCATCAAAACGTTCGAACAACTGATTTTGCAGCTCGCCATCCACATATTCGATCTTTTCTCGATCCACGCGCGCAATATGTTGATTATCTCCGATGATTCGTGTTTTCAAGGTTGTGGGACGATCGGCAGTGCGCACCACTCCATCTGTAATCAGGTGTATTTCTTTTAGCAGATCGAGCAGAATGTCCCCCGCCCGATCCTGTCCGATGAGCCCCAGGGTAATGGGCTGGCAACCTAATGTTTTCAGATTGATGGAGACGTTGGCCGCGCCGCCTAAATGGTAGGACTCTTGATCGATCTCTACAACCGGCACCGGCGCTTCTGGAGAGAGGCGATGCACATTGCCCCGCAAATACTCATCCACCATCAAATCGCCGATGACCATGATTTTTTTATTCTGAAATCCGGAAAAAATCTGTTCCAGACGCTCCAGACTAAACCGTACCAATCGTAATCTCCCTATTTTACGCTCTGATTGAAAGACTTACTGACCAACCATGATTTCTTCCAAACCATTAAAGAGTCAAATTTAACAAAAATATTGATTTAATCAAAACTAATCGTCTGGCAGGTTAAAACAATAATTTAGCGCAGTAAACTTCCCCTCCTGAGAGTGGCAGATCTAAGTTCCCCTCCTGGGAGGGTTTAGGGGTGGGTTCTCTTCAAAGGTAAAAGGAAAAATGAAAAAAGAAGCAAGATTAAAGAGGAAAGATTAAAATGGAAGAATGGCATTTTATTGAACATCATCGGGTTTGTAAGGGATTAAAATGGTAAACGTAGTTCCTTTATTTAGCACCGATTGCACATCAATGCTGGCCTGATATTCATTCAACATGGTCTTAACCATACTCAAACCCAGTCCAGAGCCGCTGGGAATTCCGGCAGTTTGGCCCTCGGCCTGAGGATTAGCTTTAGTTGTAAAGAAGGGCTCAAAGATGTGTTCACGAGTTCTGGATTCCATGCCACACCCTGTATCCGAAATGGTTAAAACAATATGTTCTTCGTCAAAATCCGTTGTAATTTTAAGAATTTTAACTTCCGAGTTGAGCATGGCGTCAATGGCGTTGTCAATCAAGTTATTAAAAATTTGCGAAAAGTCGCTATAGCGCCCCTTGAACGAAGGCAAGTTGGGATTTAATTCCAGTTGTTTTTTAATCTTATGTTTAAAGAAGAGATTGGCGTTAAAGAATTCCAGTTCCTGTTTAATGAGGGTATTTAAATTGATATTTTCACGGGTCAGGCTCTGTTCTCGTTTGCCTTTCATGACAATGGTGTGCACCAGGTCGGTCATTCGGCTGGTCTGTTCAATGATCTTGTCCACCTCTGGCGTGTCCGGATTTTTCATTTTCAGCAATTCGGCATTGGCCTGAATGATGGCGATGGGATTATTGAGATTGTGGGCAATACCGGCCACTAAGTTGCCGATGGCCGCCATTTTATGGGCGTTCATCAATTGGAGTTCCAGCAGCTGTTCCCGCTGTTGGGCTTTCACCTGTTCAGAGATGTCGATGACAATGCCTTCGATGGCCGGCTTTTTCTGATATTGAATCGGAGCCACCCACAGGCGCAGCATCCGCTGCTGGCCATTGGGTAATTGAGCCGGAATCACGAATTGTACATTGGGAGCCTCGCCACTGAGACAACTTTGTAACTTACTCTGTAGTTCCGAACGGTCCTCGCCCACAAAAAAGTCCAGCAGACTTCTGGAATACAGTTGTTCGATGGATTCACCGCCAAATATTTCTACCGCTTTTCGGTTTAAGTACTGAAACTGATTATCCTGCAGAACAAACACACCTACCAACGATTGCTCAACCAGGTTTTTGTACTTTAATTCGGACTCCCTCAGCTCTTCCACTTTTTGAGCCACCAGCTCTTCCAGGTGTTTCTGGTAAAGTTGTTTCTGCTTTTCTAAATTCTTCCGTTCCTGAAGCAAAAAATAGTGCATCACCGCATTGGCCACCACCTGGAGCAATTGCCGGTTCTTAATAGGTTTTACAAGGTAGTCGAAAACGCCAATGCGGATGGCCCTCTGCGCTTTTTCAATATCGGAACTCCCGGTAATCACTACCACCGGGCTGTCGAACTCATCCTTCTGAATCGATTGAATAAATTCCAGACCATCAATATCCGGCAGGTAAATATCCAGCAATAAAACGGCAAACTGATGCTGGGTCATTAATTGGCGTGCTTCCTGGGCGCTTGAGCAGGTGTAAACATCGTAGTTTTCATGCATTAACAAAGTTTTAAGAGTATCCTGTAGATCGATGTCATCATCGATCAACAATATTTTAGGCTTTAGCTCTACCATTGAGTAGCCTGTTTATCAGATTTTTAATATCTATTGCGAAAAATTCGATGATCAGAAACAGAAGCAGACAGCTAATGCCCGTTAAATAGAAAATACGCGTTATCTTGTCTAACAAGGGAGAGTTAAATTCAGGTAATAGAACTACCAGAACGAAGGCAATGCCCACTGTCCAGCTCAAACTTTTTAAGATGTACTTAAAGATTTTTTCCACCTTTTCCGGAAATTGAGGTTCTTCCGTTTCTTCGCGTTTATTTTGTTTTTTTTCTTTCTGTTTTTGAGCCATCTCAACCTCCTTAATATCCGCTTACAAATCCGGCACCACGGGGATCACTCCAGCCCCAGCGCCCATTCTTGTTAATCAGTATACCCTGAGCCAGTCCCATACCGTTCATAAAAGAAATTCGGTATCCCTCGGCTCTTAAGTTGTGTATTGTATCACGATTGAACCCGTAATTTTCTAAGAAAATGGTGTCTGGCAGCCACTGAAAATGAAATCGGGGCGTTTCAATGGCCCGCCGAATATTCAATTTAAAATCAATCACATTGATCAAAACCTGAGCTACTGTGGTAATGATCTTAGAACCGCCAGGCGAGCCAAGCACCATAAATAGACTGTCATTTTTGGTAACAATCGTAGGCGTCATGGAACTTAACATGCGCTTGCCCGGCTCAATAGCATTGGCTTTATTGCCTACCAGGCCAAACATATTGGGATGACCGGGCCGAATGCTGAAATCGTCCATTTCGTTGTTCATCAAAATGCCCGTTCCGGCAATAACCAGGCCGCTGCCATAATTGCCATTTAACGTGTAGGTATTGGAAACGGCCCAACCTTCCTGATCAACGATCGAAAAATGGGTGGTTTGAGCCGATTCATTGCCTTGAAACAGTCGCTCTGGTCTGGACTCCCCGGCCGTCAATAAAGAGAGATGACGACGGATGGTATCGGCATAGGCTTTAGAAATAAGTTCTTGCACAGGAACCGGAATAAAATCAGCATCTCCTAAAAGGAGCGCCCGATCGCGGTAAGCATGGCGTTCAATTTCGGTTAATAAGTGAATGTATTTGGAGGAATTTAATCCCAGCCTGGCAGGTTCAAATGATTCCAGAGTGTTTAAAATTTCAGCTAACAAGATGCCGCCGGAACTGGGCAGAGGCATGGAAAAGACATCGTAACCGCGATAGTGAATGGCAATCGGTTCACGCCACACGGCCCGATAATTTGCCAGGTCATCAAGAGTGATCAGCCCTCCGTTTTCCTGCATATCGCGGGCTATTAAACGCGCTGTCTGACCAATGTAAAAATCGTGTATTCCTCTTTTGGCAATCCGTTGCAATGTTCTGGCCAGATCTTTTTGAATGAATATTTGCCCTTCTTCAAATGCGCCATCTTGTTTGACAAAAATCTGCCGCGAAGCCGGAAACTCCACAAATTTTTCTCTGGCCTGATTCAAACTCCAGGCCTGAAAAGCGTTCAGCTGAAAGCCTTTTTTGGCATACTGGATAGCCGGCTTAATTAACTCTTTCCATTTCAAACGGCCAAATCGCTGGTGGGCCATCCACAGACCATAAACCGTGCCGGGCACGCCACAGGCTTTGTAGCCGATTAAACTGGCTCCTGGAATAACCTCCCCCTGTTCATCCAGATACATATCGGCAGATGCCTTTAAAGGCGCTTTTTCCCGGTAATCCAGAGCAAACAGTTGATTGTGCGGGCTGCGTATCAGCATGAAACCGCCGCCGCCAATATTGCCGGCGTTGGGGTAAGTTACAGAGAGCGTAAAGGCAACAGCTACAGCGGCGTCCACAGCGTTGCCACCCTTTTTTAAGATGCTAATTCCCACCTCGCTGGCCAGGCGATCGGCTGAAACGACCAGTGCCTTTCCCGCTCTGACCGGTCTGAAATTTTGTCCAAACAGACTCTGGACAAACAATAAAATAAGGAAGAAACGTTTCAGCACAACCATCTTATTTCCTGTTCAAGATGTTCAGAATATCTTCTTCTAAGTACAAAGATTGAGGACTTTCCACAATGCGCCCGATTTCCTGACCGTTCTGGAGAAAAATAAAAGTGGGTACGTATTCAATCTTATAGGTTTGGGGCAGATCATTCGCTAAATGTTTTTTACGATCGACCGCCCACATTTCCACTTTTAAAGAAGACCACCTGACCTCATCCAGAATTTTAAAAAAGTGAGGGACTTCCCTCTTACTGTCCGGGCACCAGGTGCCCAGGAAAATAAGCACCTTAACGTCTGGTTTTAACTGCTTCAATTTTTGAATAACCCTAGCGTTGGGAACATAGTTCTGATATTCCTGCTGCCAGTCCGGGTAATCGAAAAAAAGCTGTTCCAAAGAAATTTTACCATAAAGCATTTCGCGGCCATCCCTTGTTACTTTTTGAGAAACTAATTTTTTCTGTCCTGTGACCATAGTACAGGCTGTCAAAAAAATCATTAATACCCCAAGGGTTAAAAGTAATTTTTTGATGCTTTGCCCCCCAAAAACGTAATTTAAGCTTAAGTTTGAGACCATTACCAACGGCAATCTATTGTTCGGGTGCGACTTCATTTTTAACCACCTTTTTTTTAGGTTTCACAATGCGTTTGGTTACAATACCGGATTGGGTAATCTTTAAATAAGAAATAACCTGCCCCGGAGCAGCCAGGCTATCGAATGTTTGATTGGCCATCTGTAGAGTAATACCAGCAGGATTGCCAATACGCATCTCCAGAACCGAATCAGCGCTAATGTTCAATGGAGTTCTTGGAGAAAGAATTACTTCGTTTGTGTCCGCATGATCTTTAATGTACCTTAGCCAACACCGTTCCCGCGCTACAATGTTTAGGTTCAGACTGTCCTTCTGATTCTTTTCTGCGGATAGGGACACGATGGCCTTTGGGGACGACGCTTTCAGAATATCCATGGCTGTTAGCTCTCTTACTGTCTTATTTCCCGATTTTTCCTGGGGATTGTAGTTTTGAAAAAAGATCACCAGCAAGAGAATAATAATGAGCAGGGGAATGACAATGTAGATCAATTTTAACACGGTAAAGCCAAACACTAATTTTCTTTCGCTACGCGTTTGGGCCTTACGTTGTTTCATTACAGTTGATTTTCCGGGCAGGCGTCCCGTTTGGCGATCAAAAAGATTGAGTAATTCCTGTGTATTTTGCGCTTTGATTTTTTTTAGATAGGTTTTAAAAATGTAACGATCGTAAATTTTGGGCAGATTTTGCCATTGTCCGGCTTCTAAATCTTTTAAAAATTTAAGGTTAATTTTAGTTTGCTCGGCAATTTGCTCCAGAGAAATTCCTTTTTCTTCACGCAAATTTTTGAGTTCTTCTAAAATTTGATTAAATGTTTTTTCCTCTTCCATCCTTTTTCACCTCAATATCTTTAAGCCTCATCTGAATAGCCGTTTTGCCGTTCCAGCGATTTTCTTCCAGAACGTAAGCACAGCTAATCTGACCGTTGGGCTGGTTAAGTAAATCGATTAAATGTCCCAAATTGTAGCCAATGGCATCCAGCACAATGGCATTTTGTTTAAATTTGGCTTTTAAATGGTTATGCCCTACAACGCTGACCAGGCCATAAGGTTTCAGATCGTAGGAGACAAACACAGGGCGCATGTTGCCCGGTCCAAAAGGGGCCAGGTTTTGCAAAGCAGAAAAAAAGCGCGCATTCAGTTGGTCAAAGGTCAATTCCGCATCGATTTTTAATTTGGGAATCAGTTGCTCAATGTCCAGTTCTTCTTCGGAGATCATATTAATTTCCCGATCAAGAATGGGAATATTTTCCGGTAAAATGGTCAATCCGGCAGCAAATTTGTGGCCGCCAAAATTGATAAATAAATGCTTCAGCTTTTTAAACCCTTCGTAGATATCGAAATTGCCTGTGGAGCGGGCAGAACCCTTCCCCACGCCATCCTGGATGGAAATCAAAATGGTAGGCCGGTTGAACTTTTCCATGATGCGCGAAGCCACAATACCAATTACCCCCGTATGCCAATTTTCTTTGGCTAAAACGAGCACGCGTTTTGATTCGAGATCGATCTCATTATGGATTAATTCCAGGGCTTCTTCAAAGGTAATTTCATCAATATCTTTACGATTTCGGTTCTCGTACTCCAGAATGCGGGCAATGTTTCGCCCCTGCTGAAAACTGCGCGTGGTTAACAGATGAACAGCTTTTTTGGCATTGGACATTCTGCCCACGGCATTTAAGCGCGGCGCCAGAACAAAGACTATTGTGTTGACGGTTAAGGGCCGGCCCAACAAACCACTGGTCTCTAAAAGCGCCATCAGTCCAGGACGTGGTTTTTGATTGATCATTTTTAAGCCCTGATACATGAAAATCCGATTTTCATCCAGGAGTTGAACAATATCAGCCGCAGTACCCAACGCCACCAGATCGAGGTACTGATTGGGAAAATTACGATCCAACTTCAACTTATAGGTCAATGCCTGCAGCACTTTAAAGGCCACACCGCAACCGGCCAGTTCCTTAAAGGGATAGGGATTTCCAGGCAATTTGGGATTTAAAACGGCCACAGCATCCGGGATGGTTTCGCTCGGTTCATGGTGATCGCAAATGATGACATCCATACCCAGTTCGCGGGCAAATTCCACCTCATCCACAGCTGTAATGCCGCAATCCACTGTAATGATCAAAGAAGTGCCTTTTTCCTTAGCCACCTTAATTCCTTCTACCGAAACGCCGTAGCCTTCCCGAAAACGGCTGGGGATAAAGAAAGAAACTTTGCCTCCCAGGTAGAACAAGCCATCGTACAAAATAGACACACTGGTCACGCCATCCACATCATAGTCGCCGTAGATTAAAATGTTTTCGCCGTCACGCAGAGCACGAATAATGCGCTCCACAGCCACATCCATTCCGGACATCAGAAAGGGATCGTAGAGGTTCTCGAGGCTCAGATCGTAAAATTTCTTGATTTTTTCTGGTGTGTCAATACCCCGCTGAATGAGGATTTGAGCGATGACGGGAGGCAGATCGAACTTGCGCGCTACTTTTTGAACGCGTTCGGCCCTGATTTTCGGTGGAAGAATCCATTGATAAATCATTGTAATTTTAAACAGGTCCGGATCAACCTGTAAGCCGAATTCTGTATCCCGCAGCGCGGGATGGTGGCCATTTATCTTAGCCAACCGTTGCCGATTGGCTTGAGCAACCTACCCTGAAGTGTGCCCCGAAAAAAATCGGGACGCGCACCGGGCCGTACGCCCCCGTGAAAACGGGATCCTTCTCTATTTGGTCTTGCATCAGATTGGGTTTGTCCTACCTCCGCTTTTGGTACCACATGGGCATTCCTGCTGGAACGGAGTGGTGAGCTCTTACCTCACCTTTTCACCCTTATCCCACCTAGATGGGACGGTATTTTTTCTGCGACACTCTCCGTCAGCGATACGCTGCCCCTGATTTCTCAGGGAATCCTGCCCTCCGATGTTCGGACTTTCCTCCCCGGGCCGTAGAACCCGGAGCGGCCACCCGGTTCATCCGGACCTATTTATCCTTTTTTTATTTTACTCTTCAACGTAAACCAGGATCCGTCCACAGAATTCGCAGGTGTAGATCTTCTCCATTTTACGAATTTCTACAATTTTTTGCGGCGGAATATAGGAAAAACAGCCACCGCAGACGCCGTTTTCCACACGCGCTATGCCCTGTCCGTCTCGAGCACTGCGTACCAACTCATACGTTTTAATGATCTGTGGATCGGTCTTTTTGATCAAAATTTCCCGTTCATTATTCAGTAAATTCTCTTCTTCGGCCGTTGCCGTCAGTTTCTTTTCCAGCTCTACCTTGTTTTCTTCTAATTCGGCTCCAATCTTTTCCAGCTCTTTATTTAATTGCTCGATTTCCTCTTCCAGTTTTTCGATCATTTCCTGGTTGTTAAGCAGTTCTTCTTCACTTTCCTGCAATTTTTCCTTGGTCGTATCCGTTTCTGCCATAATCGCATCATATTCACGATTAGTCTTGACCTGATACAATTTTTCCTCAAACTGCTCCAGTTTTGCCTTGGCTTCTTCGATCAGCAATTCCAGCTCTTTCTGGCGCACTTTAGTACTCTTAAGCAGCTGATTCTTCTCTTCTAACAGTTCCTTCTTTTGTTTAAATTTATTTTCCAGTTCTTCAACAATTAAAGGTAAGTCGCCGCGTTCGGCCCGCAATTCGTCCAACCGATTATCAATCTCTTGTAACTCAACCAGAGCGTACAATGTTTTTTGCAATTTCAATACCTCCTTGATTTATATAAAAAAAGTGCATTCACCATATATGCGAATGCACTTTTTAAAATGAAACTTAAATTCTGACCTGATTGCTGAAATTCTTCTGGAATTCCTTTCATCAATGTTCCTAAAATTTTTTGATTTGTGGGCCCACAGGGACTCGAACCCCGGACCAGCCGATTATGAGTCGGCCGCTCTAACCAACTGAGCTATGGGCCCTGACTAACGAGCATTTAATTTATCAAACCAACCCTATAAAATCAAATCAAATTTTTTCAATTCTGAATATCCCCTGACAATCTTATAGAATAATAACTGAGTCATCAGAGTAACAACCATTAATCATTTACAAAGCCATGAATGTACAAAAGAGCTTCTATTAATTAAAATTTACGAATTAAAAATTATTTTGTGAAAGGGCAAGTTATGCCCATCCAGGCGGTGGGAGCCGGTCGTTCTATTCCCGCAAAATGAGATGATGAATCCCGTGCATTTTAAGCGTTCTTTCATCCCAAAGATCTGTGAAAAACAGCGCGGCCCTTCGAGATATTTTGAACCGGGATTAATGCGATTGAAAGATGGCTTTGATTACGTTGCTCAACGGAAAGGGCATTGCCAAATATCAGGGACAAATTTCCGACCTCAGACAAGCCAAATCCTGGTAATCCTGAAATCAGGCAAATCAAGGTTCAAAATCAGTTTTGAACCGGGATTAATGGGAGTGAAAGATGGCCTTGATTGCGTTGCTCAACGGAAAGTACATTGCCAAATATCAGGGACAAATGTCCGACCTCAGACAAGCCAAATCCTGGTAATCCTGAATTCAGGCAAATCAAGGTTCAGAATCAAGCAAATCACGGTCAGGTTTTGAACCGGGATTAATGGGATTGAAAGATGGCCTTGATTACGTTGCTCAACGGAAAGTGCATTGCCAAATATCAGGGACAAATTTCCGACCTCAGACAAGCCAAATCCTGGTAATCCTGAAATCAGGCAAATCAAGGTTCAGAATCAAGCAAATCACGGTTCAAAACACTGTGCCCAATTTTTGTCCTGTAAAGTACTATTTTTAAAAATATGAATTGCCTGTGAAAAGAGAAATATAGGCATCATTAACAAAATCAATACTTTGATGTTGATTAATCTTTTCATAATATTCCCTTTCTATTTATTTCTTACACCTTTTAATATGTAGGCTAATTCATTTTTATAACCTACAATTACTACAAAGTTATTTTTTATTTTTACTGCGGTAAATTCGCCATAAAAAGTAGGTAATTCATCATTTGTATAATGTTTCCAGCTTAATCCATTAAAATGTGAAACCAAACCATAAGCGCCTACCACAAAAATATCATTAACATCACTGCCACGAATGTTGCTCTTCCATAATTTGGGATGTCCGCTCAAATACTGCCAATCCGCTTTTTCACAATAAGGATGTTGTGCTCTAAATACACCATCTCCTGTTATGTAATAATCCTTCCCAGCCTTAAACCATACACTTTGTTCGGCAATCCTTAATCCTGTCGTATCCAGATGGCTAATTGTTTCATCATTAATTCTTATTAGAGTCAGACCTCTTCCATAGTACATCTGAGAGGCTAAGGCTAATATTTCTAATTTACCTGTATGAATATTAATATCTCCCCAAATATCGTGAATATCATAATTTGTCCCGCTCTCGATCCGCTGCCACTTCTGCCCGTCGTAATGCGCAATTAAACCGCCATTGCCCACGATGTACAAATCACGATCCGAAGTGCCCCAGATTTTGTTGACTGTTTTATCATAAAATTGATTTAAAACAGGATTCCAATTTTTTTCAAATCTACTTCCATTCCAGTGTATTAAATTTGTAACACCAAACCACACATCATTATTTGAAAAAGCATAAACACAAGTTAACTCAGAAACATATCCATCCCAATCTATCTTCTTCAACTCCCACTTTTCCCCGTCCCAGTGGGCGGCGTTGTAGGGCTGCACCCACTTCGTGCTGTCGGCGTTCCATTGATCGGTATCTTTAGTGTGTATTTCACCTACCGCCCAAATATCGTTTTCATCAATAATGGCCACGTCGTAAAAGCTGCTGCTGCCGCCCTGCCCGCCAAATTCAAAGGTTTGCCACTCAAAGTCGTGGCTGGTTGTGTCCATGGTGGTGGCGGTTACGGTTACGCTTTTAGCAAGGAGTTTTCCGCCATCGTAAAGATCGGCCCTGAATTCGTAACCGGTGTTGGGCCAAAGACCGTCCACGTACAGCAGACTATCGGCGGTGGTCAGGGGCTTTTCCAGAATCAGTTTATCGTCTTTAAACAGTTTGAGCGTTTTATTCAGGTAATCGGTTTTAGTTTTAAGGCTCAGCCAGGCTCCGGTGCAGGAAACGTCCAATACCTGAAGCTGCATGTTCTGCGGGCTGTAAACGGGGTCGGTGCTTTTTTTGCAAGAATAAAAAAGAAGGAAAAAGGAAAAAAGAAAAAGGAAAAAGGAAAAAGTTCTTTTGTTTTTGCCTTGCATGGGATTACTCCTGTTGTTTGTACGGTTGTGGGCGTTGCTAATTTACGGAGGCGAACGGCCGTTAACAAGGGAAACGTTAAGATGATATAAGTTGAATAGTTGAATTTTGTGTGTAAAGGCGATGGTGGGAATTTTTCCATGCGCAATGCGGGGGGGGGTACGGCTGTACACCAGCTATTATTTTAAACAAATAAATTTGAGTAAAGACTAACAATGGACAAAATCTTAAATAACTGGCCTTAATAATACGGTCGCTCCCCATAACATGGCCTTTCTTTAACATTCTAAAAGTCCCTTTTGGCCTGGCCTTCCATGGGGATTAAACATAACATTTTAATAAAGAACGGATTGCTTAAACACAAATCCGGAAGTTAGATTAAAAATACTGATTTCAGATATAAAAAAAATTTAATTGCTGTCAAGAGGCGCTTGAAAAATTAATTTTTAACTTCTGGCGCTTTTTACCACAAAGTGCACAGAGAAGCAACAAAAGACACGGAGATTTTGTATTTTTTATTTTCCTCAGTGCTCTCTGAGCCTCCTCCGTGTCCTTTGTGATAAAAAAGCCACTGGCCCTTTTGAACCAGAGGCTTACAGAAATTTAACTTTCTTGACTAAGCCGTTTTCAATTTTAATTCAAAATTCAACATTTTTCATTCTTTTTAATATGCATCATTTTCTTTGATTGCGCAAAACCTTTTTCCGTGGTCAAACGGTAAATGTACACGCCGCTGGCCAGGT
>NZ_JBSMDE010000053.1:0-2306 GCF_056497305.1 Caldithrix sp.
TGGGTCGATACCTACCTATCGCTGATTGTGCCGGGCATGATTACGGCGTTTTCCATTTTGTTGTTCCGGCAGTTTTTTCTGGACATACCGCAGGATTTAATCGATGCCGCGCGCATCGACGGCTGCAACGATTTTACCATTTTGTTTAAGATCATCTGGCCCATTTCCAAACCGGTCATCATTACCGTGGGCATCATTACCTTTATGACCAGCTGGAACGATGTGCTGTGGCCCTTGATTGTAATTCGCAACGAAAAATTGATGACCATGCCGCAGCTGGTCACCATTTTTGCCGTTGGAGGCGGGGCCGAAGCCCGATTGGGGGCCATGCTGGCAGCGGCCACACTGCTGGCCATCCCCATCATTCTGGTCTATGCCTTCTTCCAGCGTTATTTTATCGAAAGCATGGCAACATCTGGTTTAAAAGGATAGGAGTGTATTGTGCAGGTACAAAAATTGGATTTTAAATTGCAACCCAATTTCAAGCGTGTGATTGCGCTTTCTTACAACATAGAACAACCCCACGTGCAAAGGATTGCCGAACATGTCATGCAAATGTCGGCCGAAAAACGCGAACGACTGTTTCAGGAGATTGAGGCCCATTTTGCCGATCGGCACCGCGACCTAGAAAAATTTTTATTGAATTTTTATGACCGGCTGGAAGGTTATTTACCTTCCGGGCTTCATCTACGACTTGTGGATCGATTGCTCCTGGCCAGCTATTTTACCAAAGAATATTCTATTGAAGCCGCGGCCCTGTTCAACCCTTCCATAGTTCCTTTTGAAACGCCCGCTCCGCAAGGAGATCAACGTTTTGTGATGAGTTTGCGCGCGACGGGCGAAGGACATATTTCCAGCATCGAATTTATTCAGGGCAAAATAAACCAGAAAGGCGAACTCTTTTTTAAAATGCCGGAATCTACCTTTGCTACCGGACCAGAATGGGTGACTGTGGATCACGATTCACCGTACCAGATTGTTGAAATGAAATTTAACGAAGAGATTCCACTGGCCGAACGCGTTATTTTTCCAATAACCGATGACGAGATCAATGGTATTGAAGATTTGCGTCTGGTGCGTTTTGAAGACGAAGGCGCAATCGTTTATTTTGGAACGTACACCGCTTACGACGGTCATCAGATTCAGAGCAAGCTGCTGGAAACCACCGATTTTACCACCTTCAGAAGCTACGCCCTGCAGGGCCGGGCTGTGAATGACAAAGGCATGGCGCTTTTCCCGGAGAAGATCGACGGGCAGTACGCCATGATCTCCCGGCAGGATGGCACCAATCTTTACATTATGTTTTCCGATTCGCTGTACGACTGGGAAAAAGCAGAGCTGCTAATGGAGCCGCAAATGCCCTGGGAACTGACGAAAATCGGGAACTGCGGTTCGCCGATCAAAACAGAGGCCGGCTGGCTGTTGGTAACGCACGGCGTGGGCCCCATGCGGAAATATCAGTTGGGCGCTATCTTGCTGGACCTGAAAAATCCACGAAAAATCATTGCTCGTCTCAAAGAACCGTTGCTCGGTCCGGACGAAGACGAACGGGAAGGCTACGTGCCTAATGTGATTTACACCTGTGGCTATATGTTGCACAGAAACCAGTTGATTGTGCCTTACGCCATGTCAGACTCTGCTTCGGGTGTGGCTCGCTTTAATCTTACAGAAATCCTGAAAGAAATGGAGTAGCAAGAGGAGTTTAAGAACATGTGCATCGTGCGATATGAGAAGAATCCTATTTTGACGGCCAGGGATGTGCCTTTTAAAGCCAATAGTCTGTTCAATGCCGGAGCGGTTAAATTCAATGACCGCTATCTTTTGCTCTGTCGTGTGGAATTACCGACCGGGCTCTCGGTGCTGGTCAAGGCCTGGAGCAATGACGGCATCCGTTTTGAAATGGAAGACAAATTCTTTTTGACCCCGGAGCAGCATGGCCAATTGTACGAATATGTGCAGTGGGGCGTGGAAGACCCACGCATCACAAAAATTGATGAAGCCTATTATGTGAGCTACACAGGATATTCTGCCAATGAACCGGTAGTGCTTCTGGCCAGAACGCAGGATTTTGAACACATCGAAATTCTGGATCTGATTTCTGAACCTGTTAATAAAGACACGGTGTTGTTCCCGCGCAAGATCAATGGCTACTACTGGCGGATTGATCGGCCGTTAATTTCTCCGACCGTGGGTAATATGTGGATCAGCCGCAGCCCGGATTTGCGGCACTGGGGAAATTACCGCCGCCTGATTGCCGCGCGCAAGCCCTGGTGGGACAGCGATAAAATCGGCGCTTCCACGCCGCC
>NZ_JBSMDE010000054.1:0-10775 GCF_056497305.1 Caldithrix sp.
TGATGAGTTGATCTAATGGTTTACAGTATTTGAGATTGATCGGTGATGATAAACGCTTTGGTTTACGGATGTAACTCATTACGCGTTACTTGTTACACAGTCAAGTCCTGGCGTACTTTGTGGATTCTTTGAGCTCTTTGCGGTTGATTAAATTACAGCTCTGGTTGCGGCTGCGCTGCCTTAGAATAATTCCTTTCATGGGAAGCGCCATAAAACTAAAAACGGTTTGACAAATTCTTTTGAGAATATTTTGGCATGGTTTGTAAAACAATTAAAAAGAAGTAAATGGTAATATCTATCCGTTTTTTGACAGTCTTAGCATAAATTATTAATTGTTCTTATTATTTTGACATCTCGTAACAAGATTAATATATTAATTCAAAGTTATGAGGGTAACGCGTCATGCAGGATGCAGCAAAAAAGAGTAAATTAACCCACGAGCAGTATTTTGCTCTGGAAGAAAAGTCGGATATTCGCCATGACTATTTTCAGGGTGAAATATTTGATCTGGCGGGTTCATCGGTTAATCATAATACCATTGTAAATAATTTTGCGCATCATTCCATCGAGAAATTGGCTAAATCCAATTGCCGCATTTTTACCATCGATATTAAAGTTTGGATAGAGTCGGTTGATGTTTTCACCTATCCGGACATTATGATCCTTTGCGGAGAGCCTCAATTTTACAAAACGCGCAATGACACGGTATTGAATCCCGTATTGATTGCCGAGGTGCTGTCCGAATCCACCAGGTCCTACGATCGGGGAGACAAATTCTATTTTTACCGGCAAATCCCAACTTTAAAACATTATGTTTTAATTGATCAGGATGCCCTGCATGTTGAGTATTTTCGTTTGGGAAAAGACGGCCATTGGGTTTTAAGCGAGTTTTCCGATTGGAACGATCGACTGGCAATTAACGATCTGGATTTATTGTTAACGTTAAAAGAAATCTACCATGGGGTTTCTTTAAAAAGGGAGAAAAAAGCATAGTCATTTCTACAGCCGGAAAACATTTTCCTTAATTAAACAGCATTTCCTGTTTTCAGAACGTAAAAATACATGCCTCTGGCGGCTATTTTGCCCTGTGCGTCTTTGCCGCTGCACTTTCCCCGCCAATCAAGATTTCCGTCGCCGCAATATTGGGACTCCAGGTATCGACCATACCAAAAACATCTCGAATAGCACCATCAAAAATGCAAGACTCTGCGCTTACTGTACCCGTGCACATCTTCCCATTGCCATAAAGCGTTCAGCCGTTTTCCAGGACAATGGCGCTGCCCCATTTGTTCGCTTCAGCGCCGTTTAATTTTATCAAACTAAGGGAGCACAGACGCCACTAAAAGACATTTACACAGGGATTTAAGTAACCACAGAGAGCACAGAGGGGTCACAAAGAGCGCAAAGTAATGTTTAAAATTCAAAATTAATTGCCTCACTCCCTCAATCTCGAGTCTGTCCCAAAAGGTGAGCTTTTATTTTAAAACCCAGCCCCCTTCCCTTTATAAAAAGGAAGGGGGCGTTTTAATCTTTGCTTTGTAAAATTAGATTTCTAAATGTTCATCTACTCAAACGTTTGGGAATGGCCTGTAATTAGGCAGCATTAAAATTTTCGCATCCCGCCGTGGCGGGATAGAAGTTTTGCAGGAAGTATTCTAAGGCAGCATAGCTGCAACCAAAGCTTTTAATAAACCGCAAAGGGCGCAAAGCAGTCGCAAAGAATGCCAAGACTTGACACAGCGTAATAAGTAACGCGTGACGCGTGACGAGTTACGTGTTACGCATTCAAGAAATTTTTCGCACGCTAAAGAGTTAGATCTTTTGCAGTAAGTATTCTAAACAGCTTTTTTGCAGGCATCAATCGTTTGCTTACATTTGCACCAGAATAATCAGGACCATTGGTTTTCAAAAAAGAAAATAGTGAGCAAAAAAAGATTAAAAACGGCAATTTGAATTTCATTATCTTCAAGCTTCCAGCTTAATTTTTTACCGGTGACTATTCTTGAGATAACTTTAACGGTTGTTGTCATCGGCCTTAAGTTCAGTCTCCCCCTTTTATTTAAGCAAATTTTTCATGATGTACATCACATGATAAATTGCAGTGTAAATTAAATTTCATAATTATTGAAACGGTGAGTTTTTTAAGTGGTGAGTTTGGAGTCTGTACCAAAGAGAGATTTAAATTCGTTTTTTTACGATTAGCGGGGGTGAATGGGATATATTGCCAAACCACAGCAGTTTAATCGGTTCCTCTTTTATTTAATACCTGCTCTCCCCCGGCTTAAAAGAGATTTTCGTTTATGCTGGTACAGCTTAATTTAAAATGAAGAAGTGCAGTGGGGGGAGTTTATGCTACGTTACGGATTGTCAATTTTATTTGTTTTCGCTGGCCTTTCATTTTCTCTGGCGCAAACAGAAACTAATATAGAGGCCTTGCTAAAATTTTCTGAACAAAAAAGAATAGAGTGGCAGCAGCTGCGCGAACAGGCGGAGGCCTTTGCCAGAGCCAACGGTCTGCCGATTCGTCAGGTTTTTCCGGATGGAACAATTATAGAAATTCAAAGATTAGAGCGGGGCATTCCGATTTATTATATAACGGAGAATGCCGATGCGGCCATTACCACACGCACCAATACTTTGTGGCCGGGCGGCAGTCTTGGGCTTTCTATAACAGGCAGCGGTTATACTGCTCTGGGGGAGTGGGATGGCGGAGCAGTGCTGACCACGCATCAGGAATTTGGCACACGCGTCACACAAAAAGATTCACCCGGCAGCAGTAGCAGCCATGCTACTCATGTGGCAGGAACCATGGTAGCGGCCGGCGTGCAGGCTCAGGCTAAAGGTATGGCCTATGAAGCTCAATTGGATGCCTATGATTGGAATAGCGACGACGCAGAGATGTCCAATGCGGCGGCTTCCGGTTTACAGCTTAGTAACCACAGTTATGGCTATATTACCGGCTGGTATCAGGATAGTTACGGCAGCTGGCACTGGTACGGCGACGTTAATGTGGATCAAAATGAATCGTACAATTTTGGCTTCTACGATTCTCAGGCGCAGAGCTGGGATCAGATCGCTTACGACGCGCCTTATTATTTAATCGTCAAGTCGGCGGGCAATGACCGCACCGATACTGCGCCGGCGCCCGGAACGACGCATACGCACAATGGCAGCGGTTCCTACACCGATACGCATTATGACGATAACTGGGATAATGGCGGTTTTGATTTACTGCGCTCGGCAAGCGTGGCTAAAAATGTTTTAACCATTGTCGCCGTGGGCGATATGGCTGAATATTTTGATGCGACCAGCGTGGCGATGAGCAGCTTTAGCTCCTGGGGCCCAACCGACGATGGCCGCATTAAACCAGACCTGGCGGCCAATGGCGTTGAATTGTATTCATCCGTTGCGTCAGGCAATACTTCTTACGATACTTACAGCGGTACGTCCATGGCGTCTCCAAATGCCACGGGCACACTGGTTTTGCTACAACAACATTATCAAAATACGCATGGCGGGAGCAGCATGCGCTCGGCTACGCTAAAAGCGCTGGTAATTCATACCGCCGATGAAGCGGGCGATTACACGGGCCCGGACTACAAATTTGGCTGGGGATTGTTGAACGCTAAACGGGCGGCGCAGCTCATTACCAACGATACCAAACAAAATGTAATCGATGAACAATTGATTAATGATGGGGGCAGTTATACCAGAACGATTACCGCTGCCGGCAATACGGCCTTAAAAGTGACCATTGTCTGGACAGACCCACCGGGCACGCCGGTTGCCGCTTCGCTGGATCCAACAGACCCCATGCTGGTGAACGATCTGGACTTAAGGCTTACGCGAAACGGCGTAACTTACTACCCCTGGAAACTGGACGTTAGCAACCCCGACGCTGCGGCCACCAATAATTCTGAAAATAATATCGATAACGTGGAACAGGTGTACATCGAAAATCCCGAAGCAGGCAGCTACACCATTACAGTAGATCATGATGGTACGTTAACCAATGGATCGCAAGCTTTTTCCATCATCATTAGCGGTATTGAAGAGTACACCAGCGTTCCCCAGAGCTGTTCTTCAGATTTAATTTCACCCACAGATGGCGCCATTGATGTTCCTCTTTCTACGGTTATTGAATGGGAACCTGTGGACGATGCCACCAGCTACGATTTGTATTTCGGTACGGATGGCGGAGGTACGGCCACACCCACCAATATTGTCAATGGAGAGAGTCAGACAACCAATCGTTACCATCCCAATCTTCAGCCAGGTACAACCTATTATGTGCAGGTTGTACCGCGCAACAATCAGGGATCGGCTGCCGGCTGTACCACCATCTGGTCTTTTACCACAGAAAATGCCACAACTGTGAATACTTTTCCTTACACAGAAAATTTCGATACTTTTACCGATATTGGCAGCGGTAATGATTGGTACAATGCGGCCGACGACGATATTGACTGGTCGGTCAACCAGGGTACAACGCCTTCCGGCGGGACAGGTCCCAATGCAGATCATACTTCAGGCAGCGGGCAGTATCTGTATGTGGAAGCCAGTACTCCTAATTATCCCCAAAAGTGGGCTTATTTGTACAGTAATTATTTTAATTTTAGCGCAGAGAATAATCCTACTCTGGAGTTCTGGTACAATATGTACGGCGCTTCCATGGGCAATTTATATGTCGATGTGTACGCAAACGGGCAGTGGAATACGACCGTTTATTCGCTAACCGGCGAGCAAAGTTCAAATGGGGATGACTGGAAAGTGGCCACCATTCATTTAAACCAGTACAAAGGGGGCGATTTTCAGCGGATACGTTTTAGAGGGCTTACCGGGGATAGTTATCAAAGCGATATGGCTGTTGATGACGTTACCATCCGCGGCGAGGCGTTTCATACCTTTTTAGCCGGAGAAAGCGCAAAACATACCTTTGAAAATACAGGCGCTTCGGTACAGTTTACCACGCCTAACAGCGGGCAAATTGCCCTGGAGGCCATTAAATACGACAGCGATCCAGGCGTTGTGGGGAGCCTGCCCTCCGGCGTTGTAAATGTGGCAAAAGATCGCTACTGGAAAATTTCTCTGCTCTCCGGCGCGGTGGATGGCGTTTACAGCCTGAGCCTGGACCTGGCGGGGATGGCGGGAATCAGCGATTATTCAACCCTTTATTTATTAAAGCGGACAGACAGCAGCAGTCCATGGACTGCCGTTGGAACCAATAACTACGGCGGCAGCGGAACCATAGTGGAGTGGACTGGCATAAGCAGCGGATTTTCGGAATTCACCATTGGCGGCGCTTCGGATAATTCTCTGCCGGTTCAGCTGTCTGCTTTTCAGGCGCAATGTCTGAACAATGGCGTAAAGCTGACCTGGCAAACGGAAAGCGAGATGCAAAACCAGGGCTTTATTGTTTACAAAAAAACGATTGATGACAGCGCCTGGACGGAAATTGCCAGCTACCTGACCCATCCGCAACTTAAAGGTCAGGGAACGGTTTCGCATCGAACAAAATATAGTTTTGTGGATACAGAAGTGCTTGAAAATCAAACGTACTATTACCGATTGGGTGATCGGGATCTGTCCGGTAAGCTTTCTATTCATCAAACCGTAGAAATTGTATTTGTCAAAGAATCCATCCCGGAAACGTTTACGTTAAAAAGCGCCTATCCCAATCCGTTTAATCCGGCGGTAACCATTTTGTACGGATTGCCGGAAAGACAGAACGTACGCCTGGATATTTTCGATTTAAACGGGCGTCGAGTTGTTACCCTGGTGCAAAAAGAACAGGAAGCCGGCTGGCATTCCGTAATCTGGAATGGCAGGGACCGGCAGGGAAGCACGGTAAGCAGCGGCACGTACATTTTCAGAATCAGCGCCGGGCAAAAGGTGGTTGCGCGAAAAATCGTGTTTTTGAAATAACATGGGTGCTTAGCGCTTAAACCTTGATTGAGGCTGGCTCAAAAGGTTGAGGTTGATGAATATTGGTCAAAAGAATGTTTTTGATGAATGAGATGAGTATGCTTTTAAAAAGAAAACATTAACCGCCAGGGGCGCAAAGAAATTATTTGCCCTTACCTCCACAATCACCGGGTCTGTACCGAAAGGTGAGCTTTTATTTTAAAATCCATCTGCCGGCACCTTTCCCTTTAAAAAAAGGAAGGGGGTAATCTTTGCTTTGTAAAATTTAATTTGTAAATATTCATCAATTCTAACTTATGGTACAGCTTCGTAATATTGCCGCACAAAAATTGTAGCCTACCACCATGGCGGGAGGCCAAAATTTTAATGCTGCTTTTGGAGGGACGTGTTGAAGAGTTGGTTTAAATTATATCTGCTAAATCTGCGAGAAAAATAATTGTGATTAAAAAAGTTTCTAGCGCTTTTGGTTGCGGCCGTGCTGCCTTAGACAATTATTTTACAGAAGGACTTGGTTTTAAGCAAAGGAGAATTTATATTAAAAAAAAAAAATGAGCTGAGGAATTTGAAATTAATTCATGAAATTTTTACGATTTAATTAAATAAAAAGTAGAAAAAAAGTATAATAGTAGAAATGAAGTTTTTAATTAGGAGTATGTTATGCAAATTATCATAGAAATAGAGAATAATAAGGAAGGAAGAGCCTTATTAAGCTTTTTAAAACACTTGCCTTTTGTTAAAATAAGGGAACCTCAAAAATCAAAAAGAGCCCAGAATTTTGAAGAAATTTTTGGAATCTGGAAAAATAGAGATATTACTAAAGAAAAGTTAAGAGATAAGGCATGGAGAATGTAATCATTTTATGCGATACAGATGTAATAATAGAATACTTAAAAGGTAATGAAAATACCAAGAAAGTTTTTGATAATTTCGAGAGTGAAAATATTGTACTAAGTGCCATTACTTTAATGGAATTATTTTATGGAGCATTTAATAAGGAAGAACTAAATAAAATCAAAAGAGCATTAAGTGGATTTAATATATTAAGTTTGAATGAAGATATTACTGAAACAGCAATAAATTTAATTGAACAATATTCAAAAAGTCATGGATTAAAAATACCAGATGCTTTGATAGCCTCTACGGCTATTTACCATGATATTACTTTATGGACTTATAATACAAAAGACTTTTCATTTATAGAAGAAATAAAGCTTTATAAATAAGGAAAAATTTTACAGAGTTTTAAGGCAGCAAAGCCGCAACCAAAGCTCTAATTTAATCAACCGCAAAGGGCGCCAAGAATTCGCAAAGAGCGCCAGGACTTAACAACGTAATAAGAAACGCGTCACGCGTTCACGAAAATTTTCGCATCCCGCCATGGCGGAACTAGACCTTACGAAGGAAGTATTCTAAGCGGTTTAAGTTAATTTCACATTTTTTAAAAATTGAAGGTTATTGAATATCCCATCATTTAAACTTTTATTTAAACAATATTTTTTTTATATTGTTCATGATTTTTGTTTAATCCACTCCTTTAAAAAGATATTACAATGTTCTGAGGTTTTTGTGTGTTTAAAATTTGCTTTAAGGTTAAACAGGCATTTAAAACTATTTTTTGATTCCATTTCATGCCAGAGCAAAAATGGAATGCGCGTAAGAGATTATCAAAAAACTGCCCGATCGGTCATTTCCTTGCTAAAGAATAAATTTTCCGCCTTAGAAAATTTGTTTTTCAGGCTAGAAAAATTTTTTTCCAGTGCGGAAAATTATTTTTTTCCGCTGGAAAATGGTTTAACTAACCTTAAGGAGGATAAGACATGGCCTTAAAGGATGTTGCCCCGCTTTTCCCGAGAATTGTTCTGGGAAAAACGACCACCAAAACCGAACTGGTGGAGCATATTAAGGAACGTACCGGACTGCACAAAAGCGATGTGGTGGGCATGCTGGCTGAGCTGGAAGATACCCTGCTGCATTTTTTGTCCATGGGGCGGCCGGTACGTCTGGAAGGCATTGGCATTTTTACGCCATCCATTAAGCTGGACGGCACGATCAAGATCAATTTCCGCATTAACCGGCGGCTGCAGGAACGTTTGAATATGTCCGGCGCCTTTAGCGGCGAGATCAAAAACAAAGAAAACATCGGCAAAACCATGGCCGAACTGGAAGCCCAGGCCGGCGCCACCGATTGATAAATTAAGCTAAAAAAGCAGATATAGCCGTTGTCTGAAGGTAGCCCGACAATAAAGAGGCGGGCTACCTTTCATGCCGGGCTGTGATTTACAACGGATTATTGCCAGCGGCATCCGTACGGAACACACTTCTCGGCTGGTAGAATAAGGAATATGAACCATGAGTATCAAAGAGAAGCGCTGTTTTATTTACTGAAATATCCCGCGCTACGTTTACGAAAATACTTGGTTTTAACAGCGGAGGAAATTATATTTATAGAAAAAGAAACCCGGGGATTGAGAGAATATGCAGTATCTCAACTATGACACCATTTAAAGCAAAATAGAAAATACGACGAAGAATTTGTGCTGTAATCGAATCAGCGTGGGATTTAAACCTTAAAGTGGTATAATATTATGTTATCCTTAAAACAAAAGGAAAATATATTATGAGATACTTGTTTTTAAATAATTGCAGAGGATTTTCAAACTGTTATATCCCAATCTTAGATGTAAATTTTTTAGTTGGAGAAAATAGTACCGGGAAGACTTCTGTTTTAAAACTTCTTAAGTTATTATCTTCCTCTCAGTTTTGGTTTAACTTAGATTTTTCATTTCAAGATGTTGAATTCAGTCACTATGGCGACATTGTGAGTGCCTTTTCTAATGACAAAACTCATTTTGATATTGGATTAATCAAGATTGATAATAATCATGATGTTAAAAATATGGTAGCTTTCTTAATGACATTTACAGAAAAAAATGGAATGCCTTTTCTATCTGTTTTTACATATCTCAGGAATAGCAATATTATGCGTTTACGTTTTACAGAGACGAAAATTAGATATAAAAAAATTGAATTTGACAAAGAATTTAATGAAGAAAATATATTAAATAACATATATCCAAGTTGGATAACTGACCATGAACAAGATACCAAAGGTTATAAAATACTTAAAATCCCAGAAAGATTACCATTTATTATATTAGCTGAATTGATTGAAGCTATTTCAGCAAAAACAAAAACTAAAGCCCAAAAAAAACTAATACCACCTACTTTAAAAGATTTCTTCCCATTAGTTTTTGATAGTGATGTAGCATGGATAGCTCCTATAAGGACAAAACCTAAACATACATATGATATGTATAAATCCGAATTTTCCTCTGAAGGTGACCATACGCCTTATTTAATAAAAAAGATACTTGATCAGGATTCTAATGCAAAAAATTTTAAACAATTTATAAAAAAAATTGGTGTAGCGAGCGGCTTATTTGAAAATATTTTAATCAAAAAATATGGAAGAGGTGCTACAGTACCTTTTGAATTAGATGTAATATTAAATAAAAAACAATTTAGCATTTGTAGCGTTGGATATGGTGTTTCTCAATCATTGCCAGTTATTGTAGAGTTGTTTGTACGCAGAAAAAATACATGGTATGCAATTCAACAACCAGAAGTACATTTACATCCAAAGGCACAAGCAGCTCTTGGTGATTTATTTTTTCAATTTGCTGTTAATGAAGGTAAGAAATTTCTTATCGAAACGCATAGTGATTATACTATAGATCGTTTTAGAATTAACTATAGAACTCATAAAAAAAACAATCTACCAATGTCTCAAATATTATTTTTTGAACGTGATAATAAAGGAAATAAAGTTTATCCTATTCCAATTGAACGCAATGGAAATTTGTCTAAGAATCAACCTTCTGGTTACAGAGAATTCTTTATTAAAGAAGAAATGAAAATATTAGGGATTGAATGATGTGCATAGTTATTGATTCTTGTACTATTGCATCTGTTTTTAACCCGAATGATACATATCATAATGAATTTAGGCCAGTTCTTAAATGGATTTCATTTGGGGCGGGCAAAATGGTATTTGGGGGCTCAAGATATAAACAAGAACTAAAAAAACTTTCTAATTACATAAGTATAATCAAAGAATTACAAAAAGCAGGACGTTGTGTTCTTATAGATGATAATCAAGTAGATGCTATCCAAAAAGATATTGAAAATAAATATAATCATCGAGATTTTGATGACACACATATCGTTGCAATAGTTATTGTAAGTAAAGTGCGATTAATTTGTACAAAAGAAAAGCGTGCTATCCCTTGGTATAAAAGAAACGATCTCTATCCTTCTGGAGTGAAAAAACCAAAGATCTATACATCAAAACAGAATAAGACACTTTTAAAAAGGAAATTTATTGCAAAAATATGCTCACATAATGGATAATAAATCGCTGCTCCTGACCGAAAAACGAGGGGCATGTTTTGCCAGGCGAAATTTTTTTGGTCGTGGAAAATACAGTTGGATGAATCGTTAAAGCCTAATAAATTTTTAAGTATCGTTTTGAATAATATTAAAAAATTAACTACATTTATTAACAATGCCATACATGGCGGGTAGTAAAATGTTTTTGGGCCTGAAATGACATCAAAGAAAGATTTAACAGAACGGGACATTATAACTAAATATATTATCCCGGCATTAGAAAAAGCAGGATGGGATACCCATAAACAAATTCGTGAAGAAGTGTATTTTACCAAAGGCAGGATTTATGTAAAAGGTAACAAAACAAAGCGAGGCAAGGGTAAAAAAGCGGATATCATTCTTTATTATAAACCCAATATCCCCGTCGCGGTAATAGAAGCGAAAGACAATAACCATTCGCT
>NZ_JBSMDE010000055.1:0-4827 GCF_056497305.1 Caldithrix sp.
TAGGGCTGTTCTACTTTAACTCCTTTTCGGAGCGTTTCAATTTTTTGTACTTGTTGCGGGCTAACAATAATGGTTGTATCCAGTTTACATTTTTTAAATATTTCTGTTAAAGAAGCCGGACGGGTGATTAAAATAATCTGCCCGTTTTCTAAATTGATTTCTGTTATTTTCACGGCAAAACCAGCCTGCCATTGACCGATGATAAAATGTTCCTTTTTTAAACGCTTTAATAATGAGGCGGAATAATTAAATTTTATCGTATCTCTGTCAGGCGAAACATATTCAATGAGGTTTTGTTCACTTTCCTCGAGAATGGTAACATCGTTTTTTAGCACGATCTCGTCAGAATCTACAGGCTCAGCTGGATTTTTAGAACAAGATCCAATTAGTAAATAAAGAGACAACAAAATGATAATTCGCCGCATATTTTTACACCTTTTATGAATTTTAAATATGTGATTTACCTCAACCAACATCCCTGTTTTCTGTGATATTTTCAAAAAGCATGCCAGATCAAAAAGGAGGCAAATTCAAGGCGTTTTGAAAAAAAATGGCATTTTTTGCCAATTTTTTTAAATTTCAACTGTAGTAAAAAAACAACATTTTTGAGCTTCCCTTGAGTCATGATAATAAAGTTGGGGCGCGTATGATGGTTAGTTTTTTGCGTAATCATTCTCTGCACTCTATTTTCAGGATGATTGCCGTACCCACCGTGCTTATCACTGGCTTCGTTGTATATATAATAGCCAGCAAAACCTTGCATTATAAATTGGATGCAAGCTATTATCCGGTAAATAGAATGCTTGAATTGTACCACGACTTTGATAAAGACGGCTACAGCGAGCTTATTCAGGCATTCTATGATCCGCAAATTCATCACAGCCACATCATTGTCAATAAACATACGGGCGCTGTTATCAATGAATGGGTTGTGCCGGGTTTTTGTTCCTTTGAAAGAGATTTAAGGAAACAGTGGATTGATTTTGGCGATGTGAATCGTGATAACTTTGATGAACTCATTCTGTTTATTCAGCAGAATGATTCGCTGTTTTTAACGGTCATCGACGTAAAAAATTCCGAAAACAATCAGGGGAAATATATTATTCCGCGATCATTCCTTTTAAAGCGCAGTCTCCAAAATATTGGATTACCCTGGGACGTTTATTTTAATCATCACGCTGTGGTCGATCTAAATAATGACGGTCAGGTAGAATTGGTTTTCACTCTGGTGTCTGGGTACAGCCTTGCACCCAGAGGTATCTATATCTATGATTTTAAGCAAAAGAAGATCGCTCATCAATATGAAACCAATGCCTCATTAATGGAGATGGATTTTTTTGATCTGGATGGTGATGGAAAAAAAGAGATCGTTGTTTCTACCTATGCCGGCGGTAATTTCCCGCCTGAAGCGCCCCAGTCGGATTTTTATAGTTGGGTTTTTGCTTTTGATGATAAACTACAGCCATTATTTGAACCTATTAAGTTAAACGGATTCACCTCATTGTTTAACGGCATAGGCGTTAGAGAGGGCGATGAACGCTGCATTTTAGGCCTGGCCAGCGATACCGGAAAAAGCAACGAACCCGCCAGATTGTTAAAAATAAATATGAAGGGCAAAATTATAAAATCGCTTGAGATTCCCGTAGCCAATAAATGGACTCCTTATCTTTTTCGTTTTGAGGATGATTCCGTCCTATTTATTATTGTAGATCAACATAATAAAGTACTCTGTTTTAATAAACATTTTAAATTACTTGGTCAGAAGCAATTTAAAAATCGCATTTGCTTTTACTCGCCGGTCGATCTGGATCGCGACGGACAAAAAGAGCTGCTGGCTACCACGCCGTTTAGCCTGTTAGTATTCGATAAAAAATTAAACCTGTTGGCTCAAAGCGAGACCAACATAGTCAAAACTTTGCCGCTGATTTCCATCAAAGAAGATGGAAGGGAGAACAACAAAAAGATATATCTATCAACAGATGGGGCACGGACTGTCTATTCCTATATGGCTTATCCCCTGTATAAAAATAGAAAGTTTTTGCTGGCTCTGGGCCTATGGTTGGGATTGGTATTATTTTTGCTATTTCTAAATTCTAACGGGATTCAATTCGTTGTGCGATGGAATGCGCTTTCGATCATTCAAAAAATCAACCAATTGGGAATATTAATAACGGACGACAGGGGAAGAGTGTTGTTACACAATATGGCGTTTTTAAACCAACTCCATTTAAAAGAAGTATTTGAAAAAGGAAAACCCATTAAATCGCAACTGGAAAATCACGCGCAGCTCGTTGCTTTATTAGAGGAAGCCATGAAAGAGAAAGAAGAAGTTAAACGATCGATAGCCATAAATGGCGATATGAACACCATTGCGATATCGCCAATCCGCGGCTGGCCCGGGTGTGTCGTTGGCTATTATGTGGAAGTGTTGGACAAAGAAGCGGATTGTGTGGATGAACGAACCAAAATCTGGACCAATACCATAAAAAAATTAGCCCATGATATTAAAACTCCCTTATCCAATATTGAAGTTGGCGTTCGAACAGTTAAAGATTCTCTCGAGCAGAATACCGAGACGCCTAAAAATATTTTAATTGAAGACCTTGATATCCTGAGTCGTGAAGTCAAACGTATCACCAACATTGTGCGTAATTTCCTGAAATTTGTTAATCTGGAAAAACCAAGATTTCAATTATCCGATATTCATCAATGTATTAATAAAAGTATTGCCCATTTTGAAGCTTATTGGAAAAATAACTTTTCGATCGAAGTGGAATTTGAACCGGAAATGCCCCCGTTTTATTTCGATCCCCAACAGCTGGAGTTGGTATTCAACAATTTGATTAAAAATGCTTTGGATGCTCTTGGCGAAAATGGAAAAATTATTATTCGCAGCTCATTAATTGAAGATGAAATTTCTCAGAAGCCGCAGCATTTCTGTGAAATTGAAGTGAGCGATAACGGTATGGGTATTACGAAGGAAAAACTAATGTATATTTTTGAACCAGATTTTACGGATAAAAAAGAAGGCAGCGGGATGGGGCTGACCATCGTAAAAAAAATAATAGAGGATCATGGAGGAGAAATAAAGGTTTTTAGCACGCCGAATTTAGGTACAACGTTTCGTGTTTTGTTACCATTAAAAAGAGAAGTGAGCGAAAAAGGTTTACATTAAGCCTGGAAAGGGAATAATGCAGTCCAGCAAAGTATTGATCGTGGATAATGATCCGATTTTTTTGCGCACCACCAAACGATTTTTAGAAACTCATGGATACAACGTGCAAACCATTGGCAATCCCACTCAGGTTTTTCAGCTCATTTCCGATCAGGTTTTTCACTGTGTGCTGTTAGATGTCAAAATGCCGGCCATGAGCGGCATTGATGTGTTAAAAACCATTCGCAAAAAAAATAGCGCTATTCCTGTTATTATGATTTCTGGAGAAAGCACGATCAACATTGCTGTGGAGGCGCTTAAAATTGGAGCTTATGATTTTATTGAAAAGCCAGTCGAGAGTAGTCGCCTGTTAAATACCATCCATAATGCCATAGATAAGTTTCGGTTGTTAGAAGAAAATCAATCTTTTTTTCGCGAGCTACAAAAGAATTTTCAGATTATTGGCGTGAGTTCCGCCATTCGCTGGGTGATAAAAATGATCCGGAGAGCGGCCGAGGTTGAAAGCAAAGTGCTGATTACCGGAGAAAGCGGCACGGGTAAGGGGTTGGTGGCCAGAGCCATTCATTACCAGAGCGCGCGTAAATCTAAACCGTTTATCATCACCAATTGCGCCGCCATCCCTTCAGAATTATTGGAAAGCGAATTGTTTGGCCATAAAAAAGGCACCTTTACAGGCGCTATCAAAGATCAAAAAGGGAAGTTTCTGGCTGCCGATGGGGGCACGATCTTTTTAGATGAAATCGGCGACATGGATGTTAACATGCAGGCCAAACTGCTCAATGTGTTGCAAGAAAAGAAAATTCAGGTTATTGGCGATCCCTTTCCACAGTCTATTGATGTACGCGTTATTGCTGCCACCAACAAGAACATTGAGGAGATGATTAAAAAGGGAATGTTTCGCGAAGACCTGTATTACCGCTTAAATGTCATTCATATCCATATCCCACCATTAAGAGAGCGCAGGGAGGATATTTTACCTTTAACCTACTACTTTTTACAGAAATATAGTAAAGAACTTAATAAACCTGTTTTACGCGTGCACCATCTGGTAGAATCTGTTTTAAAAAATCGTCCATGGCCGGGAAATGTACGAGAATTGGAAAATACGATTGAGCGATTGGTGGTTTTTGCCGAAAATGAAGAAATTAATATGGATGACTATTTACGCATTAACCATATCAATCCGGAATTCTGGAATAAAATACTGGACAGCGAACATTTTTCTTATTTGAATTTGCATCAGGCGTTGGAGACCTTTGAATATAAATATCTCTCTTACGTGCTGGAGCAAAACAACTGGAACGTTCAGCGAACAGCCAAAATTTTAGGCGTCGACCGCTCGAACATGTACAAAAAATTTAAAAAATATGGAATTAGCCTGAAAAGAAAACAGATAGAAAATGGGATATCCAATAGAGATGATGAGGAAGCCTGATGATGAACCAAGGCTTACGGTTTTGTTTTTGATGAGCAATTGATGTCCAGGTTTTACCTCATCGCCCACCGTAATGGAGAAGTCCAATGCTATTTGCGGCGGAGCATTTCTTATCCTAAAAAAGAGAAAAGCGGAGCGCTCTTTCAGAGCGCTCATTGCTGCGGTGAAGAAAATGGCCCGGGGCAGCGCCCCGGGCCATCATATCTATCACCCGTCG
>NZ_JBSMDE010000056.1:0-43179 GCF_056497305.1 Caldithrix sp.
TAAAGGGAAGGGGGAGCAAATTGTGCCGCTTTGCTGAGTCCTAGCCTTACATGTCAATAAATTTTATTTTTTTCTAAATCTTTGTGCTCTTTGCGGTTGATGTTGGTTGCGGCTCCGCTGCCTTGGATTATTGCAAGAAAAAACTACATTATGTAGTATGAACGAACAGCAAAAAAATAGTTCCATCGCCATTATTAATCATGAGCTATTCAGAAACAAAGAAATTTTTATCTTTAGCTCCAGCTATAGAGGGCCGCTGCCTTAATAGCCTCCACCATGCTGGTCTCATTGGCGATGCCCCTACCCGCAATTTCAAAGGCTGTACCATGATCCACAGAGGTACGTAAAAAAGGCAGGCCCAGGGTTAAACTGATGGTACGAAAAAAATCGAGCGTTTTAGCTGCAATATGTCCCTGATCATGATACAAAGAAAGGACGGCATCGTACCGCCCGCGGGAGGTCAGGTGAAATACAGAGTCTGCCGGGATTGGCCCCGTAACTCTGATGTCTTCCATGCGCGCTTGCTCAATGGCCGGCGTGATGATATCGATCTCCTCGGTACCAAACAAGCCCTCTTCTCCGGCATGGGGATTTAAAGCAGCCACCGCAAGGTGAGGGTGTTCAAAACCCATTTGCTTTAGATATTGATGACACTGGCGAATTGTGGTCAATAATTTTTTCTGATCCAGAGCATTGACAATTTCTTTGAAAGGGATGTGTCTTGAGTAAAAAAAGATGCGCAAGTTTCCTGTCATAAAAAGCGTCATGGTATTGGAACTATCGGTAAAATTGGTAAAAATAGCGGTATGGTCTAAGAAAGGAACCTGGGTGGCCTTCAACGAAAGTTTATTAATAGGAGCCGTGGCCACGGCACAAATCTTTTTCTCCAGAGCCTGATCAATGGCAGCCGTGATGGCTTTAAAGGCCATCTGACCACCCGCTGAAGAAATTTCTCCGGGCGCAGGTAACGGATCCACCTGCGGTGTATTGAAAACCAGAATGTCGCCATCAAACAGATGCTCAGGAATTTTGTCCAGGTTAGACACAGTGATCAGACTGGCTTGCAAACCTAACAAATGCAGATAATTTTTCAAGATAATGTAAGGACCAAACACAACAGGGGTACACAATTCATGGATTTCGGGATGATTTAACAGGGCTTTCAAAACAATTTCGGGCCCAATTCCCGCAGGATCACCGAGGGTTATACCCACTCTTTTCTTTGCCATGGAATGTACCAGTCTCTTTTTTCGTTTTTATAAAGTACAATGTTTCATTCAAAAAAGCAATGGAAATGTACAGCGATTCTAAATTAGCCCAGATTGGCGTTATCATAATCTCTTTTCTGATTTACTCCATTCTCCATAGTTTCTTTGCCGCTAAAGGAACTAAACAGTGGTTTCTGCGACACCTACCCTGGTTTGCCCCATTTTACAGAATAACTTACACAATAGCGCAAAGTATTCTCTTGTTACTGTTATTTGTTTATCTGCCACGACCTTCGGGGCTGGTATGGAAAATGCAGGGAACGCTCTACTGGGTCTTTCGCTTTATGCAGGCTCTCGGTTCGCTGGGCTTCATCTGGGCGTTAAGCTCGTTCGATTTAAAGGCCTTTCTTGGCCTCGCTCAACTCAAAAATCAAGGGGCCTCTATTTCAGCATTAGCGCGGATAGATAGTGAATCGTTCCATACCCAGGGCGCTTTTAAATTCATGCGCCATCCGCTTTATTTTTTTACAATAATCATTTTCCTCTTTGAACCGCATATGACGCTCTTTAAATTTCTCCTGCTCACCTGGTTAGTGCTCTATTTCCGTTTGGGATCAAGTTTAGAAGAAAGAAAGATGGTGGAAACATTTGGTACGCATTATAAACATTATCAAAAAACGGTGAATCGTTTTTTACCAACAATTTTCAGGTCTTAATTACGATATCGTTTTCTTTTAACCATTCAATAGCTTTTAACACAAAAAATTCATCCCTGAAGTTCAAAAATTTTTTAAAATATTTGGGCGCACTCTTCAATATAGAATGGAATTCGGCGTAGCCATTTTTACCTTGAATGGCTTTTACTAATTTATTTTTCAGGTAATCGGGAAAAGAGGTGGTATTAACAAAGCTGTTCATTAGTTCAAACACACACTGGGAAAAGTTGTCGGGAATATACTTTAATGCGCTCTCTTTACGGATAATATCTCTGGCCAGGCCCTCTATATTCAGGCGTTCTGGTTCAAAAACCGATTTAAACATGGCATTTAAAGCGGAAGTGTCGGTAGGGATGTAAATAATCTCCCCTGTTTCACAGTCGAGGAAACACTCCATGCGCAAATCTGCTCCGCGATGTAACACAAAGGCCAATTCATCAATATTGATGGGTAACTCCAACATGAAAGAACATTTCTGTCATATTAATCCTACTTTTCTTCAAAAAAAAAATTGTTTTTAATTTGATTAAATAATACAATACGGATTAAACAGAATGATTAAAAAACGAACTAATGATTAAATGATTTAAACAGAATATAAAGAAAATTTTATTTAATGCAACAAAAATTTAATCAATCGGAGGTCAGAATGAAATATCTGCTGCTTACTTTCCTCTCAATATTCTTGTTGTTTTCCTGTCAGCCCAAATTAATCAAAAAGCGGCCCATCTATGATTACACAGGTTTAAGTAAAAATGAGATAAGAGTACACAAAAAAGTGGAGGAATTCCTTTTTTATGCCAGCAAGAGCAGTCAGCCAATCAAAATTTTTCCTGGCACACGTATTGATAGCGTAAGAGTTGATGAACAAAACAAACAGATTGCTATCTATTTTAACAAAGCGTTTTCCTACGTCCCTTTCAGGGAGACGAATGTTCGGCAAGTTTACGAATCAATTAGACACAGGTTGGGCCGCAAGTTCAAAAAATACCAATTAACTATCCTGAGCCTGCAAGTCCCCATCGAAGAACTGGTGCCCAATTTCTGCAGAAAACAAGTCTTTCCTCCGGACAAGCAAAGGCTGCCCAGAGCGGTTACACGACCTGTACCTATCGTCCGGCCTGAACACCCCTGGAAAATCGATCGGGGCCTGGCTGGCAGAAATATTGTCTTGTGGAATAGTCACGGCTGGTATTTTAACAATAGAGTCGGGCGTTGGGAATGGCAACGCCCTCGCCTGTTTGAAACCGTCGAAGACCTGCTTCCCACTTCATTTGTTCTCCCTTATCTGATTCCCATGTTGGAAAATGCTGGAGCCCGCGTTTTTTTACCCAGAGAACGTGACATTCAGGTTCATGAAGTCATTGTGGATAATGATTCAACCGGACCAGCAGGCAGACACTATTCTGAAACCTCAAAAGACAACCGCCATTTCTTTAAAAAAGGTGAGGAAGCTGGTTTTGCCGTAGGCCACGTCCCTTATCAATCTGGAGTAAATCCGTTTTTACAGGGCAGCTACCGCTATGTTTTAAGCGACACGGTTGCCTCCGCTTTCGTTCAATGGGCGCCGATCATTCCACAAGCCGGTTCATACGCCGTCTATATCTCTTACCATAGCGACTCCAATGCCGTAACCGATGCCGATTACACGGTTTACCATGCAGGAGGACGAACCAGTTTTAAAGTCAACCAGACCATTGGCGGTGGCACCTGGATTTATTTAGGCACTTTTCAGTTCAAAAAAGGTCTGCATCCCGATTCGGGAAGCGTGGTCTTAACCAATCTCAGCCAGCAAGCCGGTAAACAGGTAACGGCCGATGCCGTTCGTTTTGGCGGTGGGATGGGCAATATCGCCAGAGAGGGCACAACCAGCGGACGGCCCCGTTTCCAAGAAGGCGCCCGCTACTATCTGCAATATGCGGGCATGCCAGATACGCTTGTTTACAATTTACATGCCGACTCCAACGATTACAAAGATGATTACATGTGTCGGGCCGAGTACGCTAATTATCTCTACGGACGACCATTTGGCCCCAATCGCGACCGCCAGGCAAAAGGCCTGGGTATCCCCATCGATCTTACTGTGGCGTTCCACACCGACGCCGGAATTACAAACAACGACAGCACCATCGGTACGCTTTCTATTTACAGCATTCTGGATGCCGATTCCCAACGCACATTTCCTGACAGCGTTTCACGCCTGGCCAATCGCGACTTTGCCGATATTTTGCAGACACAGATTGTACAGGACATCCGCGCTCAATTTGATTCTACCTGGCAAAGAAGGGCCTTACTCGAGGCGCAATACAGCGAGAGCTTCCGGCCCAATGTGCCCGGCGCTTTACTTGAACTGCTTTCCCACCAGAACTTTCGGGACATGCAATTGGGGCTTGATCCGCGCTTCCGATTTGCCGTCAGTCGTTCCATTTACAAAGCCATGCTCAAGTTCATTAATTCTGAGCACCAGGAACCGTTTGTTGTGCAACCTTTACCCGTAACGCATTTTAAGGCCCAATTTGACACCTCCGGCAATGTGATTCTGAGCTGGAAACCGCAACCGGATGCCCTGGAGCCCAGCGCGAGACCGGAGGCCTACATCGTTTACACGCGCATCGATAGTAACGGATTTGACAATGGTTTTCTGGTTCAAGATACCGTGGCGACAGTTCACAACATTGAACCCGGTAAAATTTACAGTTTTAAAGTTTGCGCTTTAAATTCCGGTGGCCAGAGCTTCCCCTCCGAAGTCCTGGCGGTTTATCGATCAAAACTCCCAGCTCCAACCGTCCTGATCGTTAACGGCTTTGACCGGATTTGCGGCCCCAGCTATTTTAAGTTGGACAGCATTGGCGGATTTTTAGGCTGGCTGGATAATGGCGTGCCCGACCGCTTTAGTCTTGATTTCACCGGCTACCAACACAATTTCCTTTTAAATGCGCCCTTTATGACCAATGATGCTCCTGGTTTTGGAGCCAGTTTTGCTGATTTTGAAACCAAAATCATACCGGGCAATACATTCGATTTCGTTTATGAACATGGTAAATCGATTAAAACGGCCGGATTCAATTTTGTTTCTTGCAGTGACGAGGCTCTGATGGAAGGTCTGGTGCGGGCTACGGACTATCCGGTAATGGATTTGATTTTAGGCGAAGAAAAGCATACGCCCTGGCCATTTACGCAAAACAAAATTTATCATGATTCGACTTTTGCCGCCTTTCCAGGCAAGCTGCAAAAAGTTATTCAAGCCTATTTAACAGCCGGAAAGGGCTTATTGATTTCAGGCGCTTATGTGGGCAGCGATCTTTTTAATCACAAGACCAGTAAGCCACACAACATATTGTTTGCCAGAAAGTGGTTACGCATGCAAAGCGCGGTTGATCATGCCTGCCGCACTGGAAAGGTCACCAGGGCTCTGCGTGATTCTATTTTTAACCTGCCCGTCTTTCGTTTTAATACCCGTTACCACCCGCGCATCTACCAGGTCGAATCAGCCGATGCTCTTTACCCCATGTCCGATTCCTGGACCTGTTTACGCTATGCCGAAAATGGTTTCAGCGCCGGAATCGCCTTTAAAGGATTTTTCAGAGTCCTTACTTTGGGCTTCCCTTTTGAAAGCATCATCGATCAGAAAATTAGAGATCAGTTCATGCAGCAGGCCTTAAAATTTCTGAGCAAACCTTAGCATCTTTCTCAGCTCATTGTCTTTTTTTTAGACGGATTGAAGCATCAGGTTTCAATCCGTCTTTTGATTATTTTAAGGCAGCAGAGCCGCAACCAAAAAACTTCTTTAAAAAATGACAGGCCGATGCCCCGGAACCCTTTAACTCTTACACTCTTAACTCTTCTCCTCCAACAGCAGAAGTCATTTCACGAATTAGCCCTCACCCCCTCGATCCCCTTCTCCCAGAATAAAAATCTGGGAGAGGGTGAAGACTTGAATGTTAAATTTCCCCAAATGTGTTAGAGATTTCCTATCATGTAAAATTCACGATCAATGGGAATTTGGTCTGTCAGCCCGATGCTCATTCAACCAATGAACAATTCAACAATTCAACAATTCAACAGTTTTGCTTCTTCACACAGCACAAAAATTTTCGCATCCCGCTTTAGCGGGATAGATCTTTTAAGGGTAGTATTTAAACATCCTCACAGTCCATTAACCTTTCGTCGAAATCGGATCATTAATATTTGCAAGAAAATCAGTAGAATCGTAAACTTAGTTTTTTTAATAAATTCAGAAACGGATGTACATGAACGTGCTTGTGCAAACAAAATCGCCAGTTAAAATGGCTATGAATCTCATTGTGGGCTTAACGCTCTTTCGTCTGATCTATCTTTTGTTCCTGCCTATTACTCCGCAGGAAGCTTATTACTGGTATTACATTCAATACCCGGCGCTCTCTTATTTTGATCATCCACCCATGGCCGCTTATTCCATCGGGCTGGGAACCCTGCTTTTTGGCAATACCGTCTTCGGAGTGAAATTCCTGGCTGTGATCTGGTTCCTGGGCATCAATTATTTGTTACTCAAAAGTACGCTTGTCATCGCTCAGCTGAAGGGCCTGCCGCAGCAAGAAACAGAAAAAACCGGCTTATTGACCATTCTACTTTTTAATTTAACCATCTTCGCTCACCTTTATGCCATTCTCATTGTACCGGATACCCCGCTGCTCTTTTTCTGGATGCTGACTCTCTTTTTATTTTTAAAATTTTACCAGACCCAACAGCCACGCTGGTGGTATGGGATAGGAATCGCCCTGGGCTTGGGTTTACTCAGCAAATACACAATGATTGCTCTGTTGCCTGGCCTGTTTGCTTTTCTGCTCTTTGATGCAAAATTACGACGCTGGCTGTTCAGGCCCCATCCCTACCTGATGCTGGCCATCATGCTGGCCGTATTTTCACCGGTGATTTTCTGGAATGCGCAGCACGATTGGGCTTCGTTCGCCTTTCAGTTCAGCAATCGGGCAGCCAAACTAAAGCCTTTCACCAGCAAATACGTGGTTCAGCTCTTTTTCAGCCAATTGTTCTTATTGACCCCACTGGGAATGGGTGTGTTGTTCCAATTTCTCAGGCGCCAATTTCAAACGCGCTTTAGCGACCGCTTGTTGAACCTGCTTTTCTGGAGTGGTTTTTTTATCATTGGCGGATTCATCTATGTCAGCCTTCGTTCGTTGGTTAAAATGAACTGGCTACTGCCCGGTTATCTGGGCTGGATTGTGGGCGCCACTCTGGTTCTAAAACCCACGGCTTTTACAACGTTCCGCTGGATGAAAGCTGGTTTCTATTTCTCTGTTTTTTTGTTGATTTTAGCCCATTCCATTCAACTGGTGCCCAATATGCCTTTAGGCGAGGGCAACACCTGGAGTGGATGGTCGGATGCTGCAAATAAAATTTACAATCTGCAGAAAAAGCTGGGCGGGCGCAAACAGATTTTTATTTTTTCTAATGGTTACAAGAGCGCCGCTTTGCTTAAATTCTACCTGCCCGATCATCAGGACACTTACGCCGAAAACATTTACAATCGTCCGGCTTTGCAGTTTGACATCTGGGGCACCCCCGATTCGCTGGCAGGTAAAGACGCCTTGTACGTTATTGACGACCGCAAAGAATACAAGGACGATCTGAAATATGTGCGCCAATATTTTGATTCTGTTCAACTGCTCGAAAAATTTGAATACAAATTTTTAGATCGTTTTCACACTCGCACCATCTATTGCTATCTGGCAAGGAATTACCATGGTTCAGCAGACTAAAGAACGCGCCATTCGCATGATCAAATTTGGAATGATTGGCACCTCTGGTTTGATTGTTAACAATTTGTTTTTGTGGATTTTTCACGGTCAAATGCATCTGGCGCTGGAACTGGCTTCTCCTCTGGCCATTGCTATCGCCATTTTTAACAATTTTACCTGGAACGATCTGTTCACCTGGGGAAAGGATCGCCACCAACGGCATTTTTCCTACTTTCATCGTCTGATTCGTTACTACACCTCGGCGGCGCTGGGCGGAGTGATTAATTATGTAACCCTCTTAATCCTGACCAAAGTAGTGGGCTGGCCTTACATTTTAAGTAATTTAATGGGCATCGGGCTGGGGATGATCTCCAACTTTTTACTAAGTGAGTTTTGGGTATTTAAAAAAAAGAAAAACTAACCGGCCAGGGCTTTTTGATCCGTTTCACCAACACCAAATTGCACACCGATTTTTTTTAGCAAGGCAAACGGCGGCTCGCCTCCGGCAAAGATAAACACGTAATCATTCGCTATATCCACTTCCCCGTCTTCTGTATTTAAGACAACCGAATTTTCTTTAATCTCTTTAACGGTAGAATTGTAAATAACCTGCACTTTATTGGCGTCTATTAATTGTTCAATGCGCTGAGCATTGCGTTTTTTGATACGGAAAAATTTATGTTTTCTGTAAGAAATGGTTATGGTGTTGCCCTTTTGATGCGCCAGTCCGATGGCAGCCTCTACGGCACTATCTCCTCCTCCGACAATCAAAATTTTTTCATGCTGGTACGATTCGGCATCAATCAATCGGTACATTACCTTGCCCTGCTCTTCACCAGGTACATTTAATTTGCGGGGCGTTCCTCTCCTGCCCAGGGCCAGTACCACGGTACGCGCTTTAAAATCTTCTGCGTTGGTGATTACATTCAAATACCCATTTTGGCGCTCCACATTTTCCAGCTTCAGTCCGGTTTTAATATTTAATTGAAACCTATTCCGTGCCGTTTCCCAGATTTCAAGCAACTCTTCTTTTGTGTATTCCGGTTTTTCAAGCACGCCATACAGAGGAATTTCCACCGGCCGCGTCATGACTAATTTTTTGCGCGGATAGTGCAATATGGTTCCCCCGGCCCCCTGGCGATCTATCACCAGATACCTCAACTTGTGTTTTACAGCGGTCAGGGCTGCCGAAAGTCCTGCCGGGCCTGCTCCAACAATCAGCACATCCAGAATACCCTGGTCTTCATTTTCTTTAATTAAAGAACTGGCAATATGCTCCACTGCCTTGTTGCCCTGTTGAATGGCATTACGAATTAAAGCCAGGCCGCCTAATTCGCCTACAATATACAATCCGGGGATGTTTGTTTGATAGTGTTCGTCTGTAAAAGGAATATCATCTCTTTTCGAAATATCCCCCAGACCCACTTCAATAGCCCCCACCGGACAGGCCTCAGCGCACATTCCGTGGCCCACACATTTTAATCCATTAATAATGGTCGCCTTGCCCATTACAATGCCCAGTACACCGCCCTCCGGGCAGGCATCCACACAGGAACCGCAGCCAATGCATTCCAACTGATTGATTTGCGGAAACTGAGCGATGGGTTGATCGGCGCCCAGTTTTTGTGCTTCCGCTTTAAGCGCTTTATCCCGGTTTAATTTCCTCCGGAACTGAATAAAATATGGGACGAAAATGATCAAAACTACAACGAAAGTGATAATCCAGATTATCATATTTTCCATTTTACTATCCTCTTAAAATCGATACCCAAGCTCAAATAAGATTCGATGCCCCTGTACATCGCTTCCCCAATTGTATTCATAGGTCGCATTGAGATAAAAACGCGCAGGTAATTCCACCTGACCCAACAGGCGCATCCATTGGTTCAATTTATTATCTTTTAAATTTTTAAGCTGGTAATAATAATTCCCATAGGAGATGGTTACAGAATGCCCACCCCAAAAATATCTTGAAAACGTTACATTGGGATTAAAACCCGTAGCAAAAATATTGTCAAAACCAGAAAATCTAAAACTCAGTCGATTGTATTTACTGAAAAAATTGCGTCGGGCAACATTTACTCCCCCGCTGTAAGAGAAATTAACATCGGTTGATTTTTCTCTAATTCCTAAATTTATAGAAATTTGATAATCTTTTAAAGCATTAAAATAAAAGTTCGCCCGCAAACCTTGGCGAAAGGCAGCATCAAACAGACTGTCGGCCAGACTTCTCAATTCATAGGTATAGTAATTTTTCCGATTATCATAACTCAAAGATGCGCTGATGGTGGACGTAATGTGATAGTTTGTATTCAAATAGAGCCCACTCAAACTAACGCTCTGGCCGGTGCGTTTTTTGCGCCAGCCTCGGTTTACATCCAATTCCATATTCTGATAAAAACTCCATTTTCTTCCGTGATAATAGGACATCTGCACATACACAAACTCCCGGCTTACCACACCCGCATGGTATTCGCCTACAGCGGCCAGCGTGGCGTTCATTTTATGCCCGCCAAATTTTCCCCGATCAAACTGCAGATAGCCTCCGTATTTTTGGATTTCTGTCTGAAAATTCGATGTTCGCCAATCGGGTTGAGTACCGGCAAACAAACCAAAATACAATGATTTTCTCAATTTAAAATTGGCCAGAGCGCCATCAATGTAACCTACACCACTAAAAGCACTCGAGATGACACGACCCAATTTATAGGTTAAAAAGGCATCCGGCGCATCGTATTCAAAGGTAAATTCATACAAGCGGTTTTGCCATTCATTTTTAGGTACATTATCGCTAAAACTTTTGTCTCTTACATTATAACGCGAGCGAAACCTTAACTCAAAATTGTAATGTCGGCGCCATAGATTCTTGATTCTCAGGCGAAAACGCATGGTTGGTTGTCGAAAATTGAGCCGGCGTGAGCCCAGGTCTTTAAAATAATAATACTGAGCTGAAACGTAGCCATCAATCCTTGTTTTTAACGATGGTATCCCTGACGGCGATTTTTTGTAAGGTTTCGTTTTCCTGGCGCTCAACAGTGAATCCGATTTTTGTTTTTTTTCGGAAACTTTCACCGCCTTTTTTTCTTTGACTAATTTAGCAACATCTCCCACCTTAATTGCCTGTTTTTTTTCAAGAATAGAGGCCGATGCGCTATAGCGCGAAACAAAGGCAACTTTAATGCGCCCGATGTTTTCCGCCCCTCTAAAAACGATTAATTCATCGCCTACTTCCAGGCCGTCTTTCTCGCCTCCCTGCAAATAGACATGACTGGCAGAAATGTATTTGATCTTAAACGTTTTTATTTCTATTTGCTGCCCTTTTATCAGGCTAAATAACAATAATAAAATGAACAGCATTTTAAAACGGGTCATGTTTAGTCCCCTCCTTTTCCACCTTTATGACATTCGTAACAGGCGTTACTATCGTATCGATAGCCCGACACTTCATGATGCTTACCGTCGGTTGCTGCGCGATTATGTTGATGACAATTTAAAAAACATGAAAAGGTTAAATAATTACCAGAATCATAGTGACAGGTTGTACAGCTCTCCCACTCGCCCGCATGCGCACCTGAAAATATGGGGAAATATTGACTATCGTGTTTTTTAAATGAAGCGGGCTTCCAGGCGAACAACGAATGACAATCTTCACACACAAGGCCAAAGCCCAGAGCAGTATGTACAGGATTGGTCGCGGCTTTATATTCGCTTAGATGACAATCCGTACAATTGGATGACAATCTTCTCCACTCGCCTTCTATTTCACCGCGATGGCAGGTCCTGCAATCCAGATTGGCATGCTTTCCAAGGAGCTGAAAGGAAGTATGGCTGTGAGCACGATAGGGATCCATTACAATCCAGCTTTGCGTTGTATGGCATCGTTCACACTCAGGGTACAACCGATCCTGGTGTACATCGCATGGCAGGAATTACAACGGGATTGAATGTCAGAAAAATTTTCCAGAGAATGACAGGAGGCGCAGGCAAGTTTTTGATGCTCCCCGCTTAATTCAAAGTTGGTTGTTTTGTGATCGAATACCATGTCATGCCAGTTTTGTGTTACATGGCAACGTTCGCATGGTAACTTAAGTACTTTATGGGGCATTTCCTGGCCGCTGGCCCAGTGCATTGTAAATAATAAAAAAATAACAATAAAAATTTTTAACTTACAACTCATACTTAATCACCTTCCTCTCTTCCCCGTGGATGGCAATCATAGCAGGCGCGGCTTTCATAAACATAATTACTCACTTCTCTGTGTTTATCATCCATCTTGGTTCTATTGTGTTCATGACAGGTTATGCATTCGAATTGCGAATAATCGGCGCTGTTCACATGACAGTCGGCGCAAGTGTTCCATTCTCCTTGATGTTTTCCCGAATAAATGGGGAAATATTGAGCGTCATGATCCCATTTGGCCGGACTCCAGCCCGTCGTGGAATGGCAATCCTGGCAGGTGATCGGAAAGTTAGCGGCCTGATGGTCTGGATCGGTGGTCTGATCGTAATCCTGCTGATGGCACGAAGCGCAATCGGTAGGCGTATTCTGATAGCCATTCTGATGACAATCGATGCACTGTACATTTTGATGGGCGCCGGTTAGCGGAAAGTTCGTCTGGTTGTGATCAAAGGTTGCCGGGCTCCAGGCCGTAGTTGAATGGCAGATAGTACAGTCGTGGCTAAAATTGCTTTGCTGATGATCTGGATCGCTGGTCTGGTTAAAATCATTCTCATGGCATGAAAAACATTCCGCTGAAATGCCGGAATACTGTCCGCCAGTATGGCAATCTTCACAGGCCAGGTTTTGATGAGCACCTGTGAGAGGAAACGCTGTGCGGTTGTGATCGAAATCTGCCGGAGACCAGGCTTCCTGGTTGTGACACACCAGGCAATCCTGTGGGAAATGGCCATTAACATGATCGGGATTTGTGGTCTGGTTGTAATTTTTCTGGTGGCAACCATAACAATCCCGCGGCAAACCACGTATTTGATTATTGACATGGCAATCAATGCACTGTACCTCTTGCGAACGGGCATGCACACCGACCAGGGCAAAACCGCTGACCGCTAAATGGTCAAACACACTGCGTTCCCACTTTTGAATCGTATGGCACTCTTCACAATTGGTAGGAAAACCAAAAAGGGAATGGTTAGGATTGGTAGTTTGTTCATATTGTGACTGATGACAGGCGTAGCATTCCACTGGTACTCCCTGAAACCGATCGCTATGGCAATCAATACATTCAAGTTTACCGTGCCCGCCCACAAGAGGAAACTGCTGGCTATGCTCATAGACCGCCTGCTTCCAGGAGGAGGCGTTGATCAGATGGCAGCCTTCGCACTGCAAAGAAAAACGAGCCTTCTGATGCGAAGGATTGATAGTCTTCATAAAATCCTTGATATGACATTGCTGGCACTCCACGCTCTTTAAAGTGAAGTCCTGGCGGTCTTCCCGATCATGACAGGATTGACAATCAATTGTAGCATGGATGCCATAGAGTGGAAAGCGCGTATTCTGGTGGATTTCAAATATTTCAAAACGGTTCTCCCAGCTTTTTGGAGAATGACAGCGTTCACACGCATTTCCCATCCGTCCCTGATGTACATCCTGATGACAATCAATGCAATTGTGCCCGATATGAGAAAAGACAAGAGAAGTGTGACATCCCTGGCAATCCACCTGACGATGCGCTCCTAAAAGACTGAAGCCTGTCGAATTGTGGTCAAAAATAATATGCTGTGGGTCAACTTTCCAATTCTCGGTATTGTGGCAAAGAATGCAATCCATATTAAAATCTGGGCCATGGACAAAGTTTGCAGGCTGTTGGGCTGTTACCATGGAAAACAGCAATACAACGAGTAACCAGTACATCAGTTCACTCCTGATTGTTTTATATTTTTCCATGGCACGCTTTGCAGGTAAGGGAGAGGGGTTTATATTTTACAACGCTTTTACCGTTGGTAATGGTCTTTTTATGGCAATCGGAACAGGGAACTTTTGTGTGTGCTCCGGAAAGTTTGAACCGTGAATCCTTATTATGATCAAACTTGCGCGCTTGCCAGTCCTGCGGGGTGTGGCAGCGTTGGCACTCTACACTTCCTGACGCGGTTTTGAATTGCCCGGCATGCTTATCTTCGTGACAATCCTGGCATTGATCGGACACGCCCCGAAATTTAAAGATACCACGCGCATCAGGCTGGTGACATTCCCTGCAGACCACCTTTTTATGGCGCCCCTCTAACCTGAAGTCAGTCAGGTTATGGTTGAAGGTAATCAAATCCCAGCGTTCAACACTATGACAATGCTCACAACTTTTCATTATATTTTTGGGAGAAACCATGTTTAAAAATTTATCTACCTGATTCTCATGCGGATTTTTATGGCACACAACACACCGCGTGCTTTCAAACCGGAATTGAATCGTCTCCCGCGGAGTACCGGCGTCTATTTTTTTATGACAGGCAATGCAAGGAACAGCCTGGTGGGCGCCGTACAGTGGGTAATTGGTTTTCTGATGATCTTTCATAGTAAAAGTGGAGGGTGAAAAGCCTTCAACCGTATGGCAACGCTCACAGTAGCCCTTTGACTTACTATTGGCCATTTGTCCTTTATGATAATCCTGATGGCAATCCGTACAGGATTTAAACCGTGCAATCTTCCACGATGCAGTCGTTTTGTGGCAATTTTTGCATTCAACCGTTTGGTGTTTCCCGCGTAAAGGAAAAGGAGTTAGATCGTGATTAAATGTTTTTTTGTTGTAGGCTTTCCAGCTCTGTGTAGTATGGCATTTCTGGCAAGTTTGCCAGAATCGACCCGCATGTGGATCTTTATGACAATCATTGCACCTGTTAAAGTGTTGTACGTTAAAATCGAGATAGGCCCTGTCTGTTCCAAGGGGACGATCCGTTCTAACTTGATGACATTGCTGGCATTTTACTTTTTGGTGGAGTCCGGTGAGCTTAAATTGCGTTTTATTGTGATCAAATTTCGGCACAGGCTTCCAGGCTTTCATATTATGACAATTCAGACAATTTTCGTTCATCTGACCGCGATGTTCGTCAATATGACAGGAAAGGCATTGGGAGTTCAGACCCAAAAATGTACGTTTTAAATCTTTACTCTGATCGATTAATGCTTTTTGGTTTTTAATATGTTTCGCATTGTGGCAATCTTCGCACTTTAATGCGCTGTGCGCTCCCTGTAGCTCGTAACCCGTTTTACTATGTTCAAACTTTTCCTTACCCCCTTTCCAATACACCAATTCTGCATTTCTACCCTGATGCTCAATATGGCAATCCTGGCACTTTTTGTATTCTTTATTGGCATGCAGCCCTTTACCCTGTTGAATTCTTTCTTTTAACAATTTATGGCAATCCAGGCAGCGATCGCCCGACAACTGCTGCCCACTGATGTGGCACTTTGTACAATTTTCAACGCCTTCTAAATTTTTATGCGCTTTGTGCAATTTACCAGGTGATAATTGTCCAAAAGAAAGAGAACAAAACAGCATTAGGAATAAAAATCCAATGATGTATATTCTTAAAAACATCATGCCCCCTCAAGTTAAAACCAGGTATATCCTAACCAGACTGCAATGCCAATGTGGATAACCATAATTAAGTACATCAACACAGCAAATGGTTTATGGATCACATGCCAGTAATGAAAAATCTGTTGAATTTGGTTTAAAAAATGAATGCGTTGCTCCAGTTTCGCCTGTTGCACCGTTACATCGATTAATGTCTTTATTTTCTTTTTCGAAATTTTCAGTTTCGCCCCTACTTTTCTGGTAATGTATGGTCGTTTAAAAAAAAGGATCATGTCAATAAAAAGTAAAGAAACAAACACCTTAAAAAAAGATTGGGAAGTAAAATGAACACCGATCTCTTCCTCCAGGGTTACAAATTCCTGGTCCGTTAGCTGATAATCCGCTTTTATTTGTTCTTTCATTTTATTGTTCAATCTTAAAGCTTTTTCTTTACTCAGTTCAATACCCACGATATTCCGCGGAATTTGGACATAAATAAAACGGCCAAAAACACCAGATAGGGCCACTGCAATCATCGACCAAAAGCTCACGGCTACCAGGCCGTTCAATTTGAAAGTTGTGTGCAAAATGACAAAGAGCGGCCCCATTATTCCCAAAAAGATATGAAAATTTAGCCAGCGATTCAGAGCACCCCATCTTCTAAACATCTTAACTCTTTTACGAATTGAATAGGCCAGCAGTGCAATCATCATCAATGAGCCAAGAATGCCCAATCCATGACTTATGGTGCCGCCCGGCTTTAATTCCTGATAGTGTAGATGTCGGATTCTTTGCTGTAACGGTAAGCGATAGTAATCCCAGCCGGAATACATAAAATAGACCAGAAAACCAATGGAGACGAGGTAAAGTCCGATCATGAAATATTTGAATATTTTATTTTTCAGTTGTTGTGTAGGCATATCACTACACTCCTTTATAAGTAACCATGTCTATTATGTTAAATTTCGCCCTGCCAGACTAACCAATCGACTTACAGGTCGACCTACGCAGTATTAATCGACTAAAATTAATTTTTTTTTTAAACCCAAAATAGAATTCAAATTATTCCTTTTAATTTCCATCCCAAAATTCCGTTAGTAATTATTTTCTAGTTATTTTATTGATTTTTTGTTTAAAAAACGAAATGTTACATTAAGAAAACAATCAAAATTAAAATATTGTAGCAAGATTTTATGGCGCTCTACCCCCCTTTAGGTTTATTGAATTAAGCGCAATATTTTTTTGTTTTTATCTGGTATGAAATTTGTTTATATTTTTGTATTGAAAGGAGGATGTCAGAGTGAAAGGGCTACCATTTATTACCTTATTGTTACTGATCGTATTTGCCGGGAGCTCAGTAATCCGGGCTCAGGACAGCACAAAGGTCAAAAAACAACATCCGTCTCTTAATTTTGTGGACAAAAATGGCGATGGTTACAACGACAATGCTCCTGATCATGATGGAGACGGGATCCCCAATGGTCTCGATCCGGACTGGTTGAAGAGCAAACACAAAAAACGCCCGGCCTTCAGAGACCTGGATGGCGACGGCATTAATGATTTTCTGCAACATCGCGGAAAAGGGAAAAAGGGCTTTTTGCAGGGCCGGCGGCCCCGCATCAGAGGCCTTGAACCTGGCGGGCATCACCCTCCCTTCAAGCAAAAAATGAAGGGACGGAAATAGATTTACAGGGCCTGGATTGGTCCGCTAATCTTTAACTCAACCGGAATGCCTTCAATCTCTACCGGAATCATGGTTTGTACTTCGAGCGAAAATTCCGTTACAGAAACCACGAGTCCGGCTCTCCCCTTTTCAGTTTGACCGATACCTACCGCCACCACGCCAGGAATCTTTAACCACTCTTTTTCCACTCTTTTTTTAAGTTCTCTGATCTTTTGATAATCCGCGTCTTTCATTTTCTTTAATAACGAATAATATCGACATTAAGAGCAGAAAATACATTTTGAATACGATTGATCACCGTAGTGGAACTACTGCCGGCAAAAAGCAGGCCCACTATTTCGCTATTCAAATTGAGAACCGCGGAACCGCTATCACCGCCAGCGCTCATATTACCGGCCATCAGTTGATCTACAAAAACAGCCTTTTTATCGTCGCCATAACTGACGGTCACCGTAACGTCAATCTGTTCAATTTCTCCAGTAGTCCAGCCTGTCGTGCGTCCGCTCTTTTGTATTTTCATTCCCAACTCCGCCTCGGCCACATCCTGAATACTTCCCAATTCCGCAATTTCATTACCCACATCATCCGGATTTAAAGGTTGGGCAATCGCGCAATCCACTAAATTTTCCGTGGCCTGCGTATCGAGTTCACGCACGGCTTTTAAGCGGGTTCGGCTGCCGAACAGAGAAGCCAGAGCGTTCAAAACACCGCTTACCGTCTGTCCGATTGAACATGTGCTATTACCGCCATTTTCGTCTTCGAAATGGATGGGGACAAACTCGCTTAGACGCGCCAGATGGTCGTCCGGATAAGAGCCGCCATCATACGGCCCCGGCTGTAAAATGGGATCTCCAATCTCCGCTTCATTGCTGTTGGCCAGCACATGATTGTTCGACAGGATGTACACCTCGCCATCTCGTTGCACCAGGCAGCCCAGCGTCCCGGCGGTAATGTTGATATGCCCGATACTGACGCCCCCAGGAGCCGGACGATATCTGGCTGTGTGATCAAATAAGGCGTGTATGATACCCGTTGGTTTTACATCCGTGGGCAAACCATTAATACTCGAAGGTAGCAGTTCGCTTTCCAGTAAACGCTGTTTGGATACTTTTGTGTCAACAGAACAGATTACCGCCAGTTCATCAGTCTTTACGCCATTCACCACTTTATAACCAATCCCTGTTGCAACTACATGCGGTTTTTTATGCAATTCCCTGCGATATTCCTTAATAATTTCCCGGGCAGTTGAAATATTGATAGCCATAAAATCCTCCTCCCAATGTTGGTTGTCTTTAGAGTTCTGAAAAATGCGCATCTATATCATTTCGAAAAATCTTTTAACCTAAACACAAAAACAAAAGATTTTTCATCGTCCTGATTCTAATAACTCCTCGAAATGACACTAAAATTTACATCTTGCAGAATTCTATGGTTATCTTATTTTACGAGTAGAAAACTCTGGAGTCAAGTTTTTATAAAAAATTTGACAATATAAAAATATTTCTTATATTGTGCGCATAATAAGAAAATTACTTATATCGAACCAATTATAAGGTATCAGCTTATAGAAGGTCGGAACAGGAGCCCGGAGATCGCAAAATGGTTTTGGGAAGAGCAGAAACTGCCGTGATGGCCGGCATGTCTGTTTCGCCCATTTTTGCCAGAAGTGATCTCTGACGCGTGTAGTCTGGGAATAAAGAGACAGAGCGATGAAATATTATTTTGTAATAATTGGCGACATCATTAAATCAAGACAGATGCCAGACCGCAGCCTGGTACAGGAAAAATTTTCTTCCGCTATTGACCACTGGAAGATCAGAGAAAAAGAAAAATTTCTTTCTCCCCCTACCCTGACTATTGGTGATGAATTTCAGGCTGTGTGCAAATCTACCGTTAACCTTTTTCTGGCTCTGCACCAGTTTGAGGCTGAGATGCAACCAGTGGAAATGCGTTTTGGACTCGGATTGGGTTCAATTGCGACGCCAATTAATCAAAAGGCTGCCATTGGAATGGACGGCAGCGCCTTTCATAATGCCAGAACAGCGATTGAGACCGCCCGTAAAGAAAATCGCAGATATGTGCTCATCTCTTCTCCGCAATCGGAGATCAGCACAGCCTGGCAGCTATTATTGCAGTGGATTGATCTAACACTTCGTGGCTGGCCGTCTGAAAAACGGAAAATATTGCTTTTACACAGACAGGGAAAGCGGCAGAAAGAAATTGCCCGAATTTTAAACATCTCCCAACCGGCTGTTTCACAACACATTAACAGAGAAAATTTCTCACTGCTTTTGAAAAGTGAACTATATTTGGAAGAACAAATAGAGACTTTGCTTTAGAGAGGCGTTATGCAAAATGCATTAATTTACTTAATCCTGTTTTTCCTGGGCCGACTTTTTTTTCTGGATATGAATCAGGTAATAAAAGGCGAAAAAACGCCTAAAAAGAATATCTGGTATCGAATTCTTCTGGCTCTTGGATTGTTTGTTTTTATTCCCAATGCCTGGCTGGCTCTGATCTATTTTGGTTTCTATTTTTTCTTTACAATGCTTGACACATTGGTGACACCTCAAAATACCGGCCGTCGCATACTCTGGTACGCTGCACTCATTGTGGCTCCTTTTCTGGTTGCACTGTGGCCTTTTCATCTGCCAGTGGGGCAAATGATTCCTGGCTGGATTCCAGAAACGGAAAATACGGAACATCTGCTCACGATTTTTTTGGGTTACATCCTTATTTTGAAAGAGGGTACTATTGTAATCCGTTTGGCGCTCAACGGGTTAAAAACAACGCCGGTTTCCGACGATCAACAGGAGACCGATCAGGATGAATATGAACGGGGCAAGTGGATTGGTATTTTAGAACGCACATTCATCTATTTTTTGATTATCTTCGATCAAATTGGAGCCATTGCCCTGATTGTGGCCCTGAAATCTCTGGCTCGTTTTAACGAACTAAATAAAAGACCTTTTGCCGAATATTTTTTGATCGGATCTTTTTTAAGTTTGTTGGTGGCTGCCTTGCCGGCGGTTATCGTTCGTTTGCTTTTTAACTAAGGCAGCAGAGCCACAAACAAAAGCGTCAGTAACTTTTTAAATTATTACAAAACGCTAATTTGGAATACTTCCCTCAAAAGAGGTAATGCATTAGTGTGCGAAAATTTTTGTGCTGTGTGAGGGAATAAATCTATTGAACCGTTGAATTGTTGATTTGTTGAATGGTTGTAGCTATCCTGCCATAGAATTTATATTCTTAACAGAATTTGATTTTTTATTAATGAAACTAAATCTTAAGCCGACCGTAAATAGTGTAAGCACTTCTTTGAACACCCCTGCTCCACTGGAGCAAAATCCCGATAGTTTTTCTATCGGGATTTTTTATTTGCACCCTCGGAACTAAATAGCTCATATTTACGTTTGAAGCTATGGAAATTCAAACATTGCGTTTTTATCAGATTGTCCTGGAGTATGAATTTAAAAACCTACAGGGAAGTGAATTAAAAATTTAATTTTTGGATTTACTATCCGATACTAATATTAGCGGTTCCAAAAGTAACTTCAACGCTCTGCCACCGCTGTCAGATACTCTGCCGTACCTTTTTAAAACGGTAAATCAATATTGGAGGCCACAATGAATTTGATCATGTTAATGATCCAAAAACTAAAAACGCTGCCCTCCTATTTTTACAGCCTGTCTGCCCTGTTATTATTAGGACTTATTTCGTATTTCGATTTGACCATTGATCATAATCTTTTCATCCTCTACCTTGTTCCAGTTAGTCTGACCATCTTTTTAGCCCCCAGGATGCACGGATTAATCGTTTCTGTGCTCTCCCTGGCGGTTTATCTGCTGGTTAATATTCATTGGAAAGTCTCAGATCCATCAACGTTTAATCTGGCTACCAATGGGCTGTTATTCTTCTGGATCAGTTTTATTAGTTTGCAATTGAAAACACAAATGGACCTGAGCAGGGCCAGACGCTTTGAGGATGAATTAACCGGAGGGTTGAGCAAAGCCCTTTTTTTACAAAGGGCTGAGGAAGAATTGCATCGCAGTCATCGCTACAAAAGGCCAATTACTCTGGCCTATCTGGATTGTTCAAAATTGAAGGCCGTTCGCCAGGATCAAAGCTTTAAGTATGAAAAAGAGATTCTGCAGAACATTGCACAAATTATGAAACAGAATTTGCGAAAAACAGACCTATTTACGCGTGTTGATGAGGATAACTTTTTAATTATGTTGCCGGATGTTAATGCCGGTGGGGCCCGCACAGCCTTACAAAAAATTCAGTCACTCATTCGCTTAAAATCCATTGCCGCTAACTGGCCCCTGGAATTTAACATCGGCGCAATCACCTTTAATCAGCCGCCCCTGGATATGAATGCAGTGCTTGAGTCGGTCAGCGCTATGGCCCAGACGCCAAAAAATGAAGCGAATTTTTTGCAACATCAACAACTCTACAATTGATTTTGAAAGCTCACGGAACGTGAAGACGCGTACACAGTAGTGCTCAGGCTTTACGGATGCCGTAATATCTCCTATTCACTTCACAGCTTGCTGGTCTCCACCTGCATGGTCTGGTAATTGAATTCTGATCCCATCACACTGTGGGGAATCAAATAAACGACAAACATAACCACAACGGCCATGATGACCCAATATTTTGCTTTTGTAGTTCCTTTCCGCCAGACCTGCCAAAAGGCAATGAGCCAGAAAATCAGAACAATCAAGGTCTTATTATCGGTCAGATCCCAGCCAAAGGGAATGCCCGTCCACAGGGCGCCAAAAGCAAACTTCTGAACAAGTGGGCCCAAGATCATCCCGCCTAAAAACAGAATGGCGCTGGTGAGTAAAGTAAATGTTTTTAATCTTTCGCCTTCTGTCAACGCTTCAAAAAAGCAATACATAGCCAGCAACATGCTCAAAAACATGAACAGTACATGGGGAATCAAAACATAAAGCGGAACCTTTCCTTTAAAACGAATAACCACCGCATTCTTTTCCGGAAGAGTGATTTGTTGGCGTCCATCGGTTATTTGTACAAAATATTCTAATTTACCGGCAGGGGGTTGGGCAGGCAGCTCTCCTTTAAGCAAGCCGTTCTGTCGTGACATGGGTACTACCATCCAATCTTCATCCACTTTAAATCGCCGGAAATGGAGTTCAGCATGAACAGAGGTATCGGGAATGGCTAGCTGAATTGTCTGCGGACTGAACCCGGCATGGCTTCGGGGGAATTTGAATTTGTAAACCGTTTCATGAATCGTAACTTTCACCTTAATTGGATAGGTAGGACCGGTCACACGCTGGTAAATCGCTGCGGAAACTGTTAAAACAACGGCTAATAGCCATTTTACTGCATTACTCATGCCTTCCTCCGAAAAAATTGGACTGGATTAGGAAATATTTTGTCAATAGATTTAATTATAAACATGTTAACTAAAAAATTCAAATGAATGAGAGGAAGCTATGGCTGGAAAAGACAAACAGGTGTTATCATTGATGGGCTTGCTGTTCAGAGCTCATCCCTGGCACGGGGTCGATGTGGGCGAAGAAGCGCCAGAGATTGTCAACGCCTACATCGAAATGGTGCCTACCGATACAGTAAAATACGAACTGGACAAGACTTCCGGACTATTAAAAGTAGATCGCCCTCAGCGCTTTTCCTCCATGCCGCCCATGTTGTACGGCTTCATTCCACGCACCTATTCCGGCAAAAGCAGCGCTCAGTACTGCAATAAAAAAACAGGGCGTAATGACATCATCGGCGATGGCGACCCGATCGACATTTGCGTTTTAACAGAACGCCCCATTACCAAAAGCAATATCCTGGTTCCTGCCGTGGTCATCGGTGGCATTCGAATGATCGACAACAATGAAGCCGATGATAAAATCGTGGCCTACCTTAAAAACGACATTATTTTTCAGAAATGGAAAGATATTGGCGATGTACCGGCTCCGTTGATCGAGCGACTGCGTCACTACTTTCTGACCTACAAAGATATTCCGGGCAGCGAAAAGCATCGGACAGAGATAACGGGCATTTACAACCGGGAAGAAGCCTTTGAGGTCATTCGCAGAGGCCGTAAAGATTATGACCAAAAATTTGCCGATATTGGCGAGGCTCTGAATCTGGCGCTAAAAATCCGATAACGTGCAGAACGGGCCAGCTTTCTGATTTTGTTAAACATGGTAATTGTTGCAGTGCAAGGCATTGAGCCCATCCTGCCTGGCTTAAACAGAGTGGTACCCTTTTAGCCCTGTGCATTAATATGAGCATGCAGATCGTCTCTATTTTTGATAAGGGCCGGCGAAACCTTGAACAGCCCCTTTTCTCAGAAAAGATTATGTCCCATCTCAAGCGCCATTTCTCTCTCCGGGTGCGCCCGATCATATTTTGTAAAAAATTTATTTAAACTATGGAATACAAATCATATTCTTTGTAATTTTCGTTTGTTAAGCTCTTTTTAAACCAAACGAAAGGATGAACGATGGCCATTGTTCTTGACGGAAACCATTTAACGATTGAAAAGTTGGTTCGGATTGCGCGCTTTAACGAAAAGGTTGAACTGGCCGATGAGGCTTTGCAACGCATCAAGGCCTGTAGAACCATGTTGGAGAAGAAGATTGCAGCGCGGGAGGTCATGTACGGTATTAACACCGGCATTGGAGAATTTTCTGAAGTCATTCTTAGCGACGAACAGGTGGAGCAATTTCAAAAATATTTAATTTACAATCACGCGGCAGGCATCGGCGAGCCAGCGCCTGTTGAATATGTTCGTGCGGCCATGGCCAGCAGAATTAATGTACACGCTAAAGGACGTTCCGGCGTTCGGCCGGCGATCACCTTAACCCTGGTGGAAATGCTGAACAAAGGAGTAACACCTGTTGTTTGTCAAAAGGGATCCGTAGGCGCCAGCGGCGACCTGGCCCCCATGTCGCAGATTGCCCTGTTAATGCTGGGCGAAGGCGAGGCCTTTTACCAGGGCCAGCGTTTGCCGGGTAAAGTAGCCATGGACAGAGCCGGCATTCGGATTCCTGGCCTGAAAGCACGCGATGGACTGGCCACGATCAATGGTTCCAATTTGTTAACGGCCATGAGCGCCCTGCAGCTTTACGACATGGAGCGCTGGTTGCGTCAGGCTGAGATCGCTGCTGCCATGTCGCTGGAGGCCCTGTTAGCCAATCTCAAACCGTATGATGAACGCCTGCATCAGGCTCGGGGATTCAAAGGCGCGGTACGCAGCGCCCGGGCCATCCGCAAATGTCTGGAGGGCAGCGATTTGTACACCGGAAATATCAAACAACGGGTGCAGGACGCCTACTCCATGCGTTCGACCCCGCAGGTGATTGGAGCGGCCCACGATGCTCTCGACTACGCCTGGAGCCAGGTGGAAATTGAACTCAACGGAGTGGGCGATAATCCTGTGTTTTTTGTGGAAGACGAACTCACCTTAACCGGCGCTAATTTCCAGGGTACGCCGGTTTCATTGCCCATGGACATGGTAGGAGCAGCCATTACCATGGTCAGCGTCATGTCCGAGCGACGCATGAATCGCCTGAACAATCCGGCGCTCAGCGCAGGCTTGCCTCCCTTTTTAACCAAAGGCGCCGGCATGTTTTCCGGCCTGATGCTCAGTCAATACACAGCCGACCACCTGATCGTGGAACAACGCATTCTCTCCATGCCGGCTTCCATTCAATCCATTCCGGCAGCGGCCGACCAGGAAGATTTCGTGTCCATGGGGATGAACACGGCCATTAAGAATGATCAGATTCTGGACAACGCCTACGGTGTATTAGGAATCGAGTTCATGGCTGCAGCCCAGGCCCTCGATTTTAGAGAGCACCGGTTTGGCAAAGGCGTGCAAACGGCCCACAAAGTGATACGCAAATATGTGCCCTATCTGGATGAAGACCGGCCCCTCTACCCGGATCACACAAAAATGAAAGGGCTGGTCAAATCCGCAGAAATTTTAGAAACGGTTGAACAGGTAATCGGCAGTTTAAAAACTTGAACCAGCTCCGTTTGTGAGGTTAACAGTGGATGACGCTTTTTTTAAATCTTTTCATGCGTCATCCACGGATTACCTCCAAATTTTTAGAAGCCAAGTCTTTCCTGCAATAACACAATGGGGGGTTCCCGTTATTCCTCTGCCAACAATTCGCATGCGTAACGTAACTCGAGCTTCAGCTCGAGACCTCCACTGTTTCCCCTCTCGCCGATTTTCGGCAAGAGGTGGCTGGGGAGTGATGGTAATTTTTTTAAAACATGCTTTGTGATCTTTGTGACTTCTTTGCGACCTCAGCGGTTTTTAAAGGTTACGGCTATGCTGCCTTAGAATACTTTCCTTCAGAAGATGTAATGCAATAGCGTGCGAAAATTTTTGTGCCGTGTGGTGGATTGAAACTGATGAATTGTTGATTTGTTGAATGGTTGAATGAGCATCGGGCTGACATTCTGAATTCACACTGATCGTGAATGGGGCCATGAAAGAAAATCTTCAACACAGGTGGTAAGCCTTCCCCCTCTCCCAGATTTTCATTCTGGGATAGGGGGATCGAGGGGGTGAGGGCTAATTCGTGAAATGACTTCTACTGTTGGATGGGAAGAGTTAAGAGCATAAGAGTGTAAGAGTTAAAGGGTTCCAGGGAACCTGCCTGTTATTTTTTAAAGAAATTTTTTGGTTGCGGCTTTGCTGCCTTAGAGTAAAACTCAGAAAAGCTGCGCAATTTGCTCCCCCTTCCCTTTATTAAAATAAGGGAAGGGGGCGGGGGGCTAGGATCTTAAGCACAAAAATTTTCGCACGCTAATGCGCAATATCTTACGAAGGAAGCATTCTACGACAGTAAAGCCACAATGAGAAGTGAGCAAAATTTATTAAATTACGATTATTTTCCAGCAACCTTCTCAGTATGTTTAACCAGCCGGACAGGTTTATCCGACCAAAGGACAGAGCCATCCGGACAGGCCCGCCAGTCTGGCAAGGCTCAGCCTGACAGGTCTGGACGGTGTCAGCCGGGAAGGCGTTCCATTCCGGTTCCTCCGCTGGGTTCTCATTAAAGGAAGGAATTAACACAAAAAATTGGACTTGACTAACCAGCCTAAAATAGGGATCAAAAACTGAAAGAGACCGAAATGGAAGGCCAGACGAAAAGTAGCGCGTTTCTCTCGCGTAAAACCTGAAGCCGCGGCCGAAAGTGAAACGGTCATGGCGTCCATGGCCAGAGCCAGGCTGATGAGTCCGATTTCTGCAAACGTCAACTTTGATCCCTGCTTATTCACAAAAAAAGAAAATTAGCACAAAGAAACATGTAAGGCAAAATTTACCTTTTAAATTAAAACTAACAGTTAGGAGGCATTTAGAATATTTTTTACTACGTTTACAAAATAACCTTCGTAGAGTAGAGTGTGGCGTAAAAGCAAAAAATCATGTAAAGAATCGCAAAATCGAACAATTCCCTCTATATGCCGTTCTTAAAATCATGTTTGCAGAATGAGAATTTTGCAAACCATAAGCCACCTTTTTGAGTAACTTTGCTTGCAATAAAAGTTTATTTAATTAACAACATTTTTCCTGATTTCTTAAGTAACTTGCCACTACCGCTGTTACTTCTAAATTCCAATTGATAAATGTACACCCCGGATGATAACTCGACAGCATTAAAATGAATCCTATGTTTTCCTGCTAATAAGTTTCCTCTTAATATTGTTCTTATTTTTTGACCGAGTATATTGTAAATATTAAGTGTTACTAATCCGGAAAACGGAATTTGAAAAACAATAGTAGTAGCCTGGTTAAACGGATTGGGATAGTTTTGAAAAAGCAAAAAATCTTCAGGAACAGAGTTTGTCGCTACATTTGTCAAATAACGGTCAAATACATATAAACCATCGTCATTATCACTTAAATAAATGAATTTATCATCTACTGCAATCGCCTGGGCAATGTCCAATGTAGAGTAATTCCCAATTTCCTGAATGTCCCCCGTCTTGTCAAAACTATAAACTCTTAAACCGTTATGATAATCAGCAGAAAAAATTACATTCTCTGTAATTTCAATTTCTGTTAAATATCCATGTGTGAAAGTGTTTGTTGAAAGTTCTACCGGATTTGTTAAATCGGAAATATCAAAAAGACTCATTTTTAATAATTCCTGATTTGCACTGATTTCAAAATATGCAATCACCAGTATGTTTAAAAAAACGTCAAAAGAAGTAATCCATTTTTTGTTCAATTCACTCAGTAATTCTGGCTGATGTGGATCTTTAATTTTGTAAATTCTGATTCCTGCTTGATTTAAATAGAACAAAACAGAATCTACTACCTGAATATCCCGGCCAAAATCGTTCGCTTCATTTGATTCGAAAACGACTACAGGTTGTTCAGCTTGGGAAACATCCAGAATTATTAAACCTTTGTTTCTATCGGCCACAAATAAGTGATTTCCGCTATAGTTCAGATGGTAGCCACCAATACTATCTAAAAATGCAATCTCTTTAGGTTGCTTGAGATCAGAAACATCCACAACGTAAAGCCCTTTGGAAGTATTCAAAAGGTAAGCGCGTTGCTCATGAACAACTAAATCACTTAGATCAAAAGGTGTAAAGTGCGAGTTATCAAGCGAGCTAAATGGAAATAGCATGTATTTTAGGTTAATCGTTTTCAATTCGAAAATTTTTAATCCACATTTTCCATTGGCTAAAAATACTAATGAATCTTTTACAAACAAGCCTCTGGAGGCCCCCCCTGTTTTTTCTTGATGAATAAGTTCAATATGTTGAGGTTCGCTAATTATGTACTTTAACAAACCATTGTAATTATCAACAACATACAAAATATCATGATCGATCATTAATTGTTTTGGATCATCTGCCGCTAATCGGGAATTGAGAATTCGAGGATTCTCTGCATCCTTAACATCGACAACCATAATACCATTACCCAGATCGGAAAAGTAGCCTACAAAAGCTATGGAGTCATTTACAGTTACACCATTTGTCCCGGACCTGCAATCAGTAGGTACAGCAAGGCTGGATTTTATTTCAGGATTTGAAACATCAGATACATCAATTACAAAAAATTCTCCTGAACAACAGATGCAGGTGGTGAAAGAATTACCGGCCACATAAAGATAGTTATCTCTCCAGGCAAAACGAGAAGGATATTGTGTAAAAAGATCAAGCGTGGATATTAAAGTCAAAGAGTCTGGAGCATGCAATTTAAAGATTTTTAGCTCATAACTACCAACAATTAAAATCGAATCTTTTAATGCTAAGGAAAAGACGGGAATATCCAGACTTTTTAAAAACTCGGGTTGCCTGGCATTACTCACATCAAAAATGAGCAACGAGTGATTGGTGCCGATGTAAAGGAAATTTTTATTTAAAACCATGTATTCTGCTCTTCCGTATTCATCTAAAGCAAAGGAAGCAATCTCCTCAAATTTGCTTAACGATAGCTGGTAAATACTCATGTTATTTTTTCTTCCCAGAATAAAAAGGAGAGAGTCGCTGTAGATCATCTGCTTGGCAATGGTATTGATTTTGTAAAATAAACGTAATGGAGCCATGATAGGAGATTCGATTACGCTGATAGATGCGCCATGTGCAAGAAATTTGCCGCCATAAAAGCCAGGGCAAATGTCGGTAGCCGGCCCTTCTGGCCAGTGCGTAATCAAATTGAAATTCTGATTCTGTGAATGTAGGTTAGAAAAAAATAAGAAGAGCGTAATAAAAATCAGGGTAAGGCGTTTCATTCAGATCACCTCCCTTAGATTGAATAGCATTCTAATTTACGACAATAATAAAACATTACAAAAACCAGGCCAATCTCAAAATACTACAATTACAAAAAAAAAGAGAGACATGAAGAATAAGAAAACGAACTATCTACACTTAAGGCGAAAAATTTTCGTGCTCTTTTTGAAATTACAAGTTGCCCTAACAGATATTAAAACAGTGATGAATCTAAATAATTGTTTTTGTTTCAAAACATATTAAATTTAGAAAAATCAGAATAATTTTTGAATTAAATTTCTATTTGATTCTATCCATTTCAATCTTTAAATTTGTTACTTTTAATTATTTACGAAAAAATTAAAACCGAAGTGAAAGAGGAGAAGGTCCATGTTAAAGCCACAAAAGAAAAAGATTACCAAAAAAAATTTGAAAGAAGATAAATTTGTCGAGTCGGCCTTAAAAGCAAAAACCTATTTTGAAGAAAATCAAAAACAGGTTACTATAGCGGTGGTAGCCATTCTGGCGCTGGTTGTGCTGATCATGGTTTACAGAAATTATCATGAAACGCGGCTGGAGAAAGCCAACGCATTGCTGGGACTGGCACAGGTTGAATATCAGAACATGAACTACAGCAAAGCCCGTCAGTTTCTCACACGTCTGTTCGAAGAATATGATGGCACCGATGCAGCTACTCAGGGCTATTTTGTGCTGGCCAATCTGAATTACCAGCAAGGCAAATATGAAGAAGCTGAAACCGCTTTTAAAAAATTCATTGATGAATATGATGGAAGTCCCATTCTCAAAGCCTCCGGATATGCCGGTTATGCATCCTGTCTGGAACATCGAGGCGCGCACGAGGAGGCGGCCCGCTACTATTTAAAAGCCCAAAAAATGGCGCCCGATTTCATTGAGGCTTCCAATTATCTCTATTTAGCCGGTCGTAATTTTGTGAAAGCCGGTAAAATCGATGAAGCGCGCGATGCCTTTCAATTAATCGTAGAAAAATACAAAAAGTCAAAACGGTTTAACGACGCGAAAGCAGAACTCATATTGCTGGCCCAAAAATAATGGATACCTCTTCCCATCCAGCTCAGCCTTTTTTAAATGTTTATAAACGCTTTCCTTTCGAAATCGAAAGAGGGGAGGGCGTTTACTTATTTGATACCCGGGGACGCGCCTATCTCGATTTTCTCTCTGGTATTGCTGTCAATGCACTTGGCCATCAGCACCCTCTGATTGAGCAGGCCATCTTAAAGCAACTCAAAAGAAATCTGCATCTCAGCAACTATTTTGTTCAGGACATTCAGATCGATCTGTCCCGTCGGTTATTGCAGCTTACGGGATACGACCGGGTATTTTTAACCAACAGCGGCGCCGAAGCCATCGAAGGCTTGCTCAAGATCGCCAAAAAATGGGGAAATTTAAATCACAAACAGGAAATACTGGCTTTACAGGGCAGTTTCCATGGGCGAACTCTGGGGGCCCTTTCCATTACCATGCAGGAAAAATATCAAAAAAGCTTTTTGCCTTTATTAGCCAACTGCCGGGCCATCCCCGTAAACGATGTCGAGGCTTTAAAAACCGCAGTGAATGAACGTACATTAGGCATCTTTTACGAAGGGATCATGGGCGAAGGAGGAGTTCGCCCGCTTGATGCGCAATTTTTAAAGACTATGTACCGGTTAAGGCAAGATTTTGATTTCCTGATTTTTGCAGACGAAATTCAGACAGGAGTGGGGCGCACCGGTTTTTTCTATTATTTTCAAAAGCACGGTTTTCAGCCTGACGGGTTTGCTACGGCCAAAGGATTAGGCGGCGGACTGCCCCTGGGCGCCTTTGTGATCAATGAAAAACTGGCCAATGTTTTGAATGTGGGAGAACATGGCACCACCTTTGGCGGGAATCCTCTGGCCTGCGCCAGTGGATTGACAGCGGTTTCTTTCATATCGGAAAAAGAATTTCTGAATCACGTAAAAGAGATGGGCATCTATTTTAAACAGCAACTGCAAACGCTGGCTGCCAGCTTCCATGAACAGGTGGCCGAGGTTCGCGGCGAAGGCTTGATGGTAGGTCTGGAATTGAAAGAACGGGCGCCAGAGATGATGTTTGCCGCAGCCGAACAGGGTTTGTTGTGCAATGTTGCCGGCGGAAATACTTTGCGTTTTGTCCCACCGTTAATCATACAAAAAGAACACATTGACCAGGCAATAGATACATTGTACAAAACATTCCACCAGGTGTTTGGCTAAACAGGAGAAAGCAATTTGCTTTTTGACTATCTTTTCATTGTAACGCTCGCTTTGGAATGGACTGCTGTCTTTGCCCTCTTTCTTCTAAAAAGACGTTTACTCCAGACAAGCAACGACAGCTTCAAAGCCCGGGCCTGGTTGGACCTGGTTGTTACAGGTCCCTTTTTAGGGATCATCTTTTTAAAAATTTTGCATGTTGTATTGCTGATCGCTCAACTTCAGCAAAAGGCCATGGATAATCACATGGTGCTGCAAACGGCAGTACATATCTTGTGGCAATTGCTGGTCTGCGCCATGTATTTTTATTTGATCTTTAAATTCAGTATTAGAAAAAATTTTCAACAGCGCTTTGCCCTTACGCTTTCCAAAAACATCTTTGCGCAACTGGTTTTCGTTGCCATCTGGGATATGATGGGCGGATTGTTCATCTACTTTTTGCTTAGTGCTAACCTGCTGTTAGGGCAATTTGAGCTAGAACACGTAAGCGTTCCTTTCCAGGAACCGGCCTGGTCTGCTTTGTATTTACTGGGTCTGGCCATCATTGCTATGGGAAGTTTACTATCCTTCTGGAATTTGAAAAAAGAGACCAACAAGTTTAGTTTAACGCTTTACAGTTTCAACTACCTGGTGTTGATCATTTTCTGCCTGTTTACTGTTATTCATTACCAAAATTTACTGTTTGCAGACCTGCGGCAAATCCTGAATCAGTTTCATCTTTTTTTGGCAGTTTTGTCCTGGATAATTATATTTCTGTTCAGTGTAGTCGTTTTCTTGATGATGATTCAATTGTATTACAACAGGCAAAAAGTAAAAACCGGTTTTCAATATCAGTACCTGATGTACAATCTGTCTCGTTTGCATCTCTGGAGCGAGCTGGGATTGACGTTCACGGTTGCTGTGCCGGTTCTCTTTTTCATATATTATTAGCAAAAGGAGAATAAAATGGCCTCGGTCAAACTGGAACATGTTTACAAAGTTTATGATAACAAGGTAACGGCCATCAATGACGCCAATCTGGATATTAAAGACAAAGAATTCGTCGTACTGGTTGGGCCATCCGGCTGTGGTAAATCGACTTTGTTACGCATGATAGCCGGATTGGAGGAAGTGACTCGCGGAAACATTTACATCGGTGAGCAACTGGTTAACGATGTGCCACCGAAAGATCGCAATATTGCCATGGTTTTTCAGAATTACGCCCTGTATCCTCACATGACCGTTTTTGACAACATGGCCTTTGGTTTAAAATTGCGTAAATTTCCTAAGGAAGAAATTAAAAAACGGGTTCATGAGGCGGCGCAGCTTTTGGGTTTAACCGATTTTCTGGATCGCAAGCCCAAAGCTCTTTCCGGAGGGCAAAGGCAACGCGTAGCTGTGGGAAGGGCTATTGTCCGACAACCGCAGGTCTTTTTGTTTGACGAGCCCCTGAGCAATCTGGATGCCAAATTGCGTGTTCAGATGCGCATCGAAATCAGCAAACTTCATCAGCGGCTAGCCACAACTATGATTTACGTAACGCACGATCAGGTGGAAGCCATGACCATGGGCGACCGCATTGTGGTTTTAAAAGATGGTTTTATTCAACAGGTAGCTTCTCCGCTGGAGCTGTACAACAATCCCGTCAATCTGTTTGTGGCCGGTTTTATCGGTAGTCCGGCCATGAATTTTATTCAAGGTGAATTACAACGTAATGGCCAATTAAAATTTAAAGCCCCTGACCTGGAACTGAATTTAAACAAAGAGCACGAACAGAGATTGAAATCCTACAATAAAAATGAGATCATTTTAGGCATCAGACCGGAACATTTTCAGATCATTGCCGACCCTCAATTACAGAGCTGGCCGCAAATCGAAGCCGAAATCGAGGTCATTGAGCCCATGGGTTCCGAAACCTATGCCTACCTGAAATGCGGTCGTACGCTCATAAATGCCCGTTTTCAGCCATCAGATCAGATCCGCGTAGGCAATACCCTGAGAATGGCCGTGCAACCAGACAAACTACACTTCTTTGATCCTGAAACGGAAAAGGTCATTAAATAGGGAGACATCCATGAGATTTCCTGCTGAACCATTCCGCATAAAGGTGGTAGAACCGTTAAAAATTACCAGCGAACAGGAACGGGAAAGATTGATCAAAGAGGCCGGCTACAATATCTTTATGCTACCGGCCGAATCCATTTACATCGATTTGCTTACAGACTCCGGCACGTCGGCCATGAGCGACAATCAGTGGGCCGGATTAATGCTGGGCGATGAATCTTATGCAGGCAGTAAGAATTATTATCATTTCGAACAGACCGTGCGCCAGATATTTGGCTTTAAAAACATTATTCCAACCCATCAAGGTCGAGTGGCCGAAAACTTACTCTTCTCCAATATTTTAAAAGAAGGCGATGTGGTACCCAATAACATTCATTTTGACACCACCCGAGCCAATGTTGAATATCACGGCGCTCAGGCCATTGATTGCGTCATTGACGAAGGACTGGACCCACAGAACCCGCATCCTTTCAAGGGCAACATGGATCTGGCTAAACTGGAACAGGCCATCCAGCGCTTTGGTAAAGAGCATGTACCTATCATCATACTGACGGTAACCAATAACAGCGGGGGAGGGCAGCCGGTTTCCATGCAAAATATCAGAGAAGTGAGCGCCCTGGCCCATCAGTACGACATCCCATTCTTTTTCGATGCCTGTCGTTTTGCCGAAAATTGTTACTTCATCAAGGAACGGGAAGAAGGCTATCAGGACAAGTCCATTTTGCAAATTGCTCAGGAAATGTTTAGCTATGCCGATGGTTGCACTATGAGCGCCAAGAAAGATGGCCTGGTCAATATCGGTGGATTTCTGGCTTTGAACGATGACGAATGGGCCCAGCGCATTACCAATATGCTCATTCTGATCGAAGGTTTTAAAACCTATGGCGGATTGGCCGGACGCGACCTGGAAGCCATTGCCCGGGGATTAAAAGAAGTGCTGGATGAAAATTATCTGCGCTTTCGTGTAAACCAGACGCGTTATTTGGGCGAAATGCTCGATGAACAGGGGATTCCCATTGTTAAGCCGGTAGGCGGCCATGCTGTTTACATCGACGCCAAACAGTTTTTACCGCACATTCCTGCGCATCAATTTCCTGGCCAGGCGCTGGTGGTGGAACTCTATAAAAAAGCGGGCATTCGCGCCGTGGAAATTGGCAGCCTGATGATGGCCAAGAAAGATCCTCAAACCGGCGAGATGATTCCTCCTAAATTAGAGTTGGTTCGTCTGGCAATCCCCAGGCGCGTTTACACCAACATGCATATGCAATACGTGGCCGAAGCCCTCATTCAGATTTACCAGGAACGGGATAAATTGAGTGGTTTTACCATCGAATACGAGTCTGAATTCTTGAGGCATTTTACGGCCCGTTTAAAACCTGTTGAATAAACCGACTGCTTCAGAATCAATAAGGGCCCGGAGGCCTGTAGAAAAATGCAAAAGGTGAGGGGAACAGCGAGACCTATTTCAAAAGAAAGATGAGTAAATACAATAGAGGCTCTACCAGCGGGGTAGAGTAAAAGAAAAATATTCGGGTGTTAAAAATTGCCTTGAAAGGGTGGCATGTTTTCCAATAAATTTATCCAGCGTTTTTTAAAAGCCTGTCAAATTGTTGTTTTGACAGGAGATACTTTGTGTACTGAATCGCATGACAACTTTATTCAGGGGAACAATAACCAGCTCAAAGAGTTGTTTACTATGAATCGTTTAACCCGGGATGAACAAAAATTCTGGGAAAATGTGAAACGCATTCGACAGGAATTTAAAGCCTTGAAACCCAATTTAGGACATTATGCGCTGGTGGATCTGGAAAATCGTTTTGAGGATTTTACATTGATTACCACTTCCATTGACGGCTTACATCGCAGAGCCGGAAATAAAAAATTGATCGAACTGCGCGGCAATATTCACCGTAACGTTTGCCTGAAGTGTCATACGTCATTTTTCCATCTGAGAGAAGGCGATCCCATAATTCCATTGTGTCCTTCCTGTGGGCAGAAAGCCAGACCGGATGTACTACTAAATGACGAATCGATTGATGAGACCATCTTAAAAAGAGCGCAGCAGGCAGCGGCCGAAGCCGAGCTCTTTATCACGGTGTGCCTGAATGACGTCCATCAGGATCATCAAGCTTTACCTTTAATTGCCAAAGCCAATGGCGCTTACCTGGTTGAATTAAATCTTCGGCCCACGCCATTAACCGATCATATGGATGAATTTGTGGATGAAAATCCGGCCAAATTACTAACCGGGCTGGCGCTCTTGTTAGAGAAAATTTAATTTAGGGTGACCATGAACCATTTCAATAAAAAGACGGGCCTTATAGTACTGCTCCTATTTATTTTAGGCTGTGCTTATTACAACACCTTCTTTAATGCCAGACGCTATTACGATCAGGCGCTGGAAAAACAAAAGAATACCAAAAGCGGACAACGCTTACCCGGAGACGTTAAGAAAAACTACCAGACCGCCATTGAAAAATCCTGGAAATTGATTAAAATTTACGGCGACAGCAATAAGTACGCAGACGATGCCTTATTATTGATTGGAAAGGCCTATTACAATTTAGGGGAGTACGTCAAGGCCGAACGGACGCTTAAACAATTTTTACTCAAATTTCTAAAAAGTAAATTGATCCCTGAAGCCAAATTGTGGTTGGCGCGTACCTATGTGGCTCAGGAACGAAAAGAAGAGGCTCTGGAACTCCTGAATAGCCTCCTTTCGCAAAAATTGCCCAAGCGTTTAGCAGCGGAAGCTTTCTACATTTTAGGTAAATTGCATTTTGAGCAGGGTGAATTTGAAGAGGCCAATCAATATCTTTCAAAATCGGTTGATATTACGCACGATGATGAGATGAAGGGCGACGCCCTGTTTATGATGGGTGATGCCTATTACCAGTTAAATGACTATGAAAACGCCATCGACAGCTATGACAAACTCAGTAAGCTGGATATTCCGGTGATCCGTGAATATGAAGCCACGGCTAAAAAAGTAGAATCGTTAATTGAGCTCAAAAAATATGAAGAGGCAGAACGAATCCTGCGCAAAATGCTGGGCTCGCCTCGCTTTAAAGATCAATATTCCCTCATTGAAACGCGACTGGCTAATCTCTATGAAATCCAGGGACAAACCGATCTGGCCCGCGATTACTATTATGAAATCATCAAAAAATATCCCAGAAAAGAAGGAGCCATTTTAAGCTATTACTATCTTGGCCAGATGTACGAGTACGATTACGCCAATTTTGATTCGGCCAGGGCCTATTACGAAAAAGTAAAAAACCTGAAATCCAATCCGGAAGTTCTGGAAGATGCGCGACAAAAGACAAAAATGTTGCAGGAGTACCTTAAACTTCGCAATCAATTACGCAAAGACCATGCAGATCTGATGAAACTGGAACGCGGCGACTCCCTGTTAACCGATAGCATGGAAGTAACCGGTGATAGCATTGTGGTAGGCAAGGCAGAAAATGAGAATGTGGCTATGGTTGAAACCAAATTTGGTAAGCGACCAAAAGTAAAATTCGAGATTCCCGAAAAAGAAAACGAAGAATTCTGGCAGAGGGTAAGCTTTTACAAAGATTCGATTCAGCGCGTGCGTAGAGACACCTCATTAACCTACGAAGATAGTCTAAAAATTTTTCCAAAGAAAAAAGTTAAAAAGCGGGCCAGAAAAGTTCTGGTCAGTCGTTCGCCAGAAGAGGTAAAAGAGAGTTACATGAAAAACAGCTTTGCCAAAGCCGAATTCTTTTTGTTGAAGTATCAGCATTACGACAGTGCAGCCACGGCTTACGCCAGCTTTATTTCACAATTCGAAGATTCCATTCTTACGCCCAAATCCTATTACGCTCTGTATTACATTTACCATGATTTAATGCACGATTCTCTTAAAGCCGATTCTTTAAAACGGATAATTATCAAAAAATATCCTGAAACGATATACGGCAAGAAGCTGCGTGGCATAGTTGAGCAAAAAGTGGACATGGAAACCGTCTCCCAATCCCAGACTCTGTATCAGCAGGCAGAAAATTTGATGGATGCCGGACGATACGAACAGGCCATGCATCTTTTCCGGCAAATTGCGCAGAGCGATTCGGGCAGTATTTGGGCTCAAAAGGCACGATTTGCCATTGCTTATCTTTATGAAAAATATTTGAACGATGTTCAGAAAGCCATTGAGGCCTATTCCGCATTGCTCAAAGAATATCCTGATTCGCGGTTTGCTCAAATAGCCAAAAAGAAAATTGCGCCACCGCCCCCAGAACCAGAACCGGCAGAAGAGAACAAGGAAGCATCAAGCACAGAAGAGCAAAAAACGGAAATTGAAGGCAAACCGGTGCAGTTGAACCAGGAAGACAAGGCAGAAAGAGACAGGGAAGAGCGTAAGCCAGCGCCCGTTAAACCCCACAAGAATAAAGCAAGAGAATTGTAATATGAAAAAAAAGTTCAGCTCTTTTTTTGCATCCATCTTTTTTTCTAATCAAATTTTTATTATTTTAATTGTTTTTATTTTGTTGGCAACATCTTACTGTTCGTCAACTGTACGTTTCAGTAGCCGTTCGGATTCTTTGCCCGGTTTAAAACGAAGTAACAAATTTTATGAAGGACAGGTTTTTAAAGGCCAATGTTCCTTTTATGCTAGTAAATTTCATGGGCGGAAAACGGCCAGCGGCGAAATTTACAATATGTTCGATTTAACCGCTGCTCATCGTACCTTGCCTTTTGGTACGATTTTAGAAGTAGAAAATTTGTCCAATGGCAAAAAAGTAAAAGTCAGAGTCAATGATCGGGGGCCGTTTAAAGCCAATCGCATCCTCGATCTCTCATTACAGGCTGCCAAGGAACTGGATTTTATTGAAAAGGGCACAACGACGATCAAAGCAACGATTATTAAATTGGGAAAAGAAAAGTAGAATTCACAGCTAACACAGGAGGTTCAAATTCATGGGGAATTATGTTATCTTGAACGATGATAACTTTGAACAGGAAGTCCTTCAATCCGATGTACCGGTTCTGATAGATTTTTGGGCTGAATGGTGTATGCCTTGCAAAATGATTGCGCCCATTGTTGAAGAATTGGCCACTGAGTACGCCAGTAAACTAAAAGTGGGTAAACTGGATGTTGACAGTAATCCGCAAGTTTCCATGAAATACGGTATTCGTTCCATCCCAACCTTACTAATTTTTAAAAATGGCCAGCCTGTGGATCAGATTATCGGGGCCGTGCCTAAAAAAGTAATACTGGATAAACTCTTACCTCATTTAGGATAATTAATCACTTAATCACCTAAAGAGCTCACCTGGTTGGGCTCTTTTTCATTTTAAAGCAGAACCATTATGGCAAAACCAGTTTTTAAACAAGCAGAATTTTTTACAACGGTCAAAAGCGCCGATAAAATTTTAAAGCCCGTGTATCCCGAAGTGGCCTTTCTGGGCCGTTCCAATGTGGGGAAATCTTCCTTGATTAACGCCCTTTTAAGCAAGAAGAATCTGGCGCTGACCTCCTCTTCGCCGGGTAAAACCAGGGGGATCAATTACTTTCTGGTGGACAAAAAATACTTTTTTGTTGATCTGCCTGGCTATGGTTTTGCCAGGCTTTCCAAATCCGAACGATTAAAGTGGCAGCAGCTGATTGAGAGCTATTTGTTGGGTTCAAAACGGCTTAAAATACTCTGCCTGCTCATCGATAGCCGGAGAGATGAACTTATGAAGTCGGATGCGCAAATGGTGGATTGGTTACAGTTTCACGAAAAGCCCTTCATCATATTGTTGACCAAAACCGATAAGTTGTCTAAAAATCAATTGAAGAGGACCCTTAAACAATATCAAGATTATTTCCCTGATAATCATGTGTTACCCTTTTCAATAAAAGATAAAAAATTGATCATGGACACAGCGCTTTTTTTAAAAAAGTTTCTAACTTAATTTTTTATTAAATTATTGGTGATATCTGATCAAACAGGGAGAGTGCATTGAAAAAAGATAACGGAGATATCATTCAATCAAATTTTGACTTTTCTTCAAAGATATCACAGGAAATCCGCGCTTTTTGGCAGGAAGAAAAAGCCCGCATTGAAGAACAAAGGAAAACGATTCACTTAGGCGGCGGGCCTAAAAATATCGAACGGCAGCACGCCAAAAATCGACTGACCGCTCGTGAACGCATTAAACATTTGATCGATCCTGGATCGACGTTTTATGAGTTGGGCACGTTTGCCGCTTACAAAATGTACGAAGAGTGGGGCGGCGCCCCGGCCGCCGGAACCATTACCGGACTTGGCTACATCGAAGGCCGGCTCTGTATGATTATTGCCAATGACGCCACAGTTAAAGCTGGATCATTTTTCCCTATGACAGCAAAAAAGGTGATCCGCGCCCAGACCATTGCCTACAAAAATCATCTGCCAACCATCTACCTGGTCGATTCTGCCGGTATCTTTCTTCCTTTGCAGGAAGATGTGTTTCCCGATCAGGATGATTTCGGACGCGTTTTCTATCTAAATGCCCGAATGAGCGCCAGGGGCATCCCTCAAATTACAGCCATCATGGGCATGTGCGTAGCTGGCGGTGCCTACCTGCCGGTCATGACCGACACCATTCTGATGACCGAAGGCAGCGGACTCTTTTTGGGCGGCCCGGCTCTGGTAAAAGCCGCTATAGGTCAGGTTGTTTCTGCGGAAGAGCTGGGCGGAGCTCAGATGCATGCCGAAATAAGCGGCACCATCGACTTTAAAGAGCCCAACGATCCTTCGGCTCTTCAACATATTCGCAAACTGGTCAAACAGATGGGGCATCCCAAACCTTCCCCCATCCGTAAAACAGAAGCCAGAGAGCCGCGGTATCCCATCGGCGACCTTTACAAAATCATGCCTTTCAACCCCATGCAAGAGTATGATGTGAGGGAAATCATTGCTCGTCTGATCGATAATTCTGAATTTATTGAGTATAAAAAAGAATATGGCCAGACCCTGGTTTGTGGCTATGCGCATATCGGAGGCTATCCAGTGGGGATTATTGCCAATCAGAAACTGCACATTAAGAAGCCGGGCAAACCGCCTGAATTTGGAGGGGTCATTTACACCGAAAGCGCCGAAAAAGCAGCCCGTTTCATCATGGATTGTAACCAGAATACCATTCCCTTGCTCTTCATTCATGATGTAAATGGTTTTATGGTCGGACGGGAGGCCGAACAAAGTGGCATTATTAAAGCCGGAGCCAAAATGGTAAATGTGGTTTCTAATTCAGTAGTTCCCAAGATTAGCCTGATCATCGGTGGCTCCTATGGCGCGGGTAATTACGCCATGTGCGGTAAGGCTTACGACCCCAATTTCATTTTTTCCTGGCCGACCTCCAAATACGCCGTGATGGGCGGGGCACAGGCCGCTAATACATTGCTGGATTTGCGCGTCCGGCAATTGGAGCGCTCCGGTAAAAAACTGAGCGACCAGGAAAAAGAAGAGCTCTTACAGAACATCAAGCAAACGTACGATGCGCAAACCGATCCGCGCTATGCAGCAGCCCGTTTGTGGGTCGATGAATTGATTTTACCTGAAGAAACCAGGCAACAGCTCATAGTTGCGCTGCAGGCCGTGAGCCACATTCCTGAAATTGAACCGTTTAATCCGGGAGTGCTCCAGACATGAGCCCATTTCAGACGATTAAAATTGTTCGCCAAGAAAACTGGGTAGAAATCATTCTCAATCGGCCGGAAAAGCGGAATGCCTTAAATCGCCAGATGGTGGATGAGTTAAAGAGCGCTTTAAGCAAGCTACAGTCCGACGAAAATGTACGCGTGCTCGTTTTAAAAGGGGAAGGCAAGGCTTTTTGCAGCGGAGCAGATCTGGCCTATTTAAAAGAACTGCGCCAATTTGATTACCAGGACAATTTAACCGATTCCCGTCATTTAGGGAATCTGTTCCTGCAGCTGTATTCGTTCTCCAAACCGGTTATTGCCGTGGTCGAAGGGCCGGCGCTGGCTGGAGGATGTGGTCTGGCTTCGGTGTGCGATTTGATTATTGCCACGCCAGATGCTAAATTCGGTTATCCTGAGGTTAAAATTGGTTTTGTCGCTGCCCTTGTTTCAGCCTTTTTAAAAAGACAGATCGGAGAAAGAAAAGCCCGTGAGCTGTTAATAACCGGTAAAATTTTATCGGCTCAGCAGGCACTGGATTATGGCCTGATCAATAGCCTGGTAGCACCTGAACAGCTTGACCGTACGGTTAAAGAACAGATTGAAACTCTGTGCGCCAACGGTCCGCAGGCCATGGCCAGCACAAAACAATTGTTCTTAAAACACACCGATCAGGACATTTTTGAAGAAATTGAGCAGTTGTCTCAACTCAATGCACAGTTCAGAGCCAGCGACGAGTTTTTGGAAGGTATTAATGCCTTTCTGGAAAAACGAAATCCAAAGTGGAAAAGTTGAACCAAGCGGGAGGAGGATATATGTTAGTATTAACAAGGAGGTTGGGAGAAGCCATTACCATAGGGGATGATATCCGGATTGTAATCGTTGATATCAGCGGTAATCAGGTCAAAATTGGAATTGATGCTCCTAAAGATGTGGAAATTTACAGGGAAGAACTCTATACAAGAATTAAAGGAGTTTCATTTGGGAAAATCTCCAGAGACCGAAAGAACAATCACTCCAAAAAATAAGCGTTAAATGGAATTATGGGTGTTATTAGCCGTTTTAACGGGAGTTCTTTTTGGGGTTCAATCTATTTTCCTTAAAATGCTTTCGGTTTCTTTGCCGCAAACCGTTATTTTAAAATATTTGTTTCTCATTGCAGGAATCTTTCTCCTTCCTGCAATTTTTTTTAGTACAACAATCGTTAAACCAGGCCCCTTTTTTACAAGTTTCTTTGTCAGCCTGGCACTCAATATTGTAGCCTACAGTTTATTATTAAAAGCCATCCGTCATTATCCGGTTTCGGTGGTCATGCCTTTTGTCGGACTGACCCCACTGTTCCTGACAGTAACCTCTTATCTGATTTTAGGCGAAAGTCTGACCAGTGTTAAAGTCGTAGGAATTGTACTAATTGTCAGCGGAGCCTTTATTCTTCAACTGCCAAAAGATTGGCAAATTAAAGATTGGAAACACGCCTTCAACTGGCAGGAAAAGGGCATATGGCTTATGGTACTGGTCGCTTTTATCTGGAGCATCACAGCCAGCGTTGAGAAAATTGCAGTAAACTCCAGTTCTCCGGAATTTTACGGAGCGACCATCCATCTGACCCTGGGTATGGCTTTTATTGTACTGGAAAGAGGAATAAGATGGGGGCATAAAAAGGAGAACTCATCTTTGCCTACCCCATCAACGCGTACAAAGCAGGGGCTTTTAGGACTGGGATTGGTGAGCGCAGCGCTGGCCTGGTGTCAATTGGTGGCCATCAAGATTACCTACGTTTCTTACGTCATCGCTTTCAAACGAGCCGGGGTACTTGTAAGCACTCTGCTGGCCTTTTTTATTTTAAAAGAACGCAACTACGTGAAAGCCTTAACCGGGACGTTCTTGATCGTCCTGGGCGCTACGTTCATTACGCTTTAATAGTAGTTATTTTTATCTTTCTGATCGAAAAAACGATCCACGTATTTTTCGCTTTTTTCCTTGAATTCATTAATGTAGCGCGCTTTGTATTTTTTATGCATCTTCTGGAAAAGGGCAAACGCTTCATCCGGATTTTCGGGCACCTTCTCCGGATGGGAATGAAAATAGATGCGCAAATATTCTACAATCAAATGATCTTTGTCCATGTTCTTCCTCCTGTGGCTCAGACAGCCGGTAATTAACATTACTTAAAGCAATTTACACATTTTCAGGTACAACATCAAATGGAAATCGATGCGTGCCATTTTCCTTTTGTTTTACAGTACCAAGAAAAGGCTGAAGATCCTAACCCCCCGCCCCCTTCCTTGTATTAAAAGAAGGGAAGGGGAGCAAATTGTGACGCTTTGCTGAATTTTACTTTTATATGTTAAGATGTTTTGCAATTTTCCAATTGCAATCTTTTCGAACTTTGTGAATGCTTTGTTCTTACCAAAGCCTCGAGCTGAAGCTCGAATTACGTTGCGGCTTTGCTGCCTTAGAATACTTCTTTCCAAAGATCTAACACTTTAGCATGCTAAAATGTTTTTGATTCTTTACATAATATGAGTCCACTCTAAAAAGGTATTATTATCGAATTTTATTTAAATTTGCCTATTGTTTTTATTTAAATTACATCAAATATCTTCGTGTTAATCCGTGAAATTCGTGGTTTTTATACTGAACTCATAA
>NZ_JBSMDE010000057.1:0-29558 GCF_056497305.1 Caldithrix sp.
GCCTAAGGGATGGCCGGATAACTGCCCCCGATTGGGGCCTTTAAAGTGCTTTTTGTTCGGATACTTTTGTGGAACCCTTACAGCATCCAGGTTAAACGTGTACGTATCACTTTTTGTGAACCAGAGAATGACATCGTAACGGCCGGAAAAACGTTTTTTGGCATGTAAGCCATGACCAAAATGCCAGATAATTTGGTTTCTCAAATGTAAATTGAATCTGGCAAAAATAGGGTAGAGCAGGATATCCAGCGGGATGATTTCTTCTTTATTGACATAATTGCCCACCTGCCAACAAATACTTCCCCGGGGGGATAATGTCCGGACTCACTCCGTAATGATTTTTTCCTGCTGGGACAGGTAAATGTCCATGTCCAATTTTTCTTCATAAGCTTTGTTTAAATTGTAAGGAGGGGAGGTCACGATGAGTTGCATTTGTTCATCGGGTATCTGGGATAACAGCTCCAGCGCATCACCATTAAACAATACTAAACGTGAATCTTTGTTAAAATGTGCATCGATTTTTAATGTTTCCATATCTCAAATTTACTAAAGATTTCTGATTTTTCAAAAATATACGAAAAGGCAGTTGTTTCCATCAATCAACACCGAGAACACTAAAAAAGCCATGAATGCTCAAAAAAGAAACGTGGGAAGTGTAAGAGATTCCTCTTCCGATAAATCGGGATTCAGAAGGACACTCAGCATCATTTAACTATTCAATCATTCAACTAATTAACTATTACACTCTTAACTCTTACACCCATACACTTTTCCACGCCAGAGGAAAATTTGTCCTGTAAAAGTTTTCCCAGTGTACATTGTAAGAGAAGCCCCATGTCGAACAGATGTGCGAAGATAAAAAGTACATCAACAATGCAGCATTCCTGTTGAACAATAAAAAATTTCGGCCCTCAATAGGCTACTTTTTATGAAGGAAATATCACGAATCCATTTTATTCCGGAATCATGTACCCAATGCCTCTGATGCTTTTAATCCAGCGCGGAGCAGTGGGATCGTCTTTTAAATATTTGCGTAATCGAGCAATGAAAATATCGATGGTTCGCGTTTCAACCTCTGCATCGGTCTGCCACACATTTTTTAGCAGCTCCTGGCGAGAAACCACCTTACCCCGGTTGAGCAAGAGATAGTGTAACACATTGGCTTCCATCTGCGTTAAATCAATTAGTCCATCAGGACTTTTAATCTGTAGGGCTTCCAGGTCAATTTCATGAACACCCAGTTGATATTGTTTGGTATCTTGTTTTCGGTACCAGCTCTGGCGTTGCAAAATACGTTGTACGCGTAAAAGAAGTTCATCCAGGGCAAAGGGCTTGGTCAGATAATCATCTGCTCCGACTTTTAGTCCGGTAATGCGATCTTTCTGGGTGCGTCGAGCGGTTAAAAATAGAATGGGCAATTGTTCTGATTTTTGACGAATGTATTGGGCAATTTCAAAACCATCATGAAAAGGTAACATGACATCCAGGATGATCAAATCAAAAGTATGGTGTTGAATGAGCTCCAGAGCCTGTTGACCATCGCGGGCCAGGGTTACGCGGTAGCCCTCTGCTTCGAGATTGAACTGTAATCCTCTGGCTAGCGATTCTTCATCTTCTACGAGTAAAATGTGTTTCATCTACAGAAGCCCTCTTTTTTTGACCGGCTTAAAAAGAATGTCTCTTTTGCTGTTTTCGACAGCGGGCAATTGAATGGTAAAGGTTGTGCCCTTGCCGATCCCTTTACTAAACACCGCTATTTTCCCCTCGTGGAGACGAACGATCTCGCGGACATGGTAAAGACCTAAACCCGTCCCACGAACATTGGGGAGATGGGGGCGATTGACTCTGAAAAATTTCTGAAAGAGATGTTTCTGATCTTCGGGATGGATACCGATGCCCTGGTCCTTAAATTCAATGAACACGGTTTTATTCTTGCTGTAAATTTTAATGGATATGTGCACATCGTTGGTAGCGTATTTGAGCGCATTGTCAAAAAGATTACTGAAAACAATTTGCCAGGCGTCCTGATCGATTTTAACCTGGCAGTCACACTCGATGGAGAGTTCGACCCGGGAAGGAGGAATTTTGAATTGTTCCATGCTGCTCTTAATCAATTTGGGAAAAATTTGTTTGACAGAGAGCGTTTCCCGGTTGAATAATTTTTTTCGCTGTTCGATTTGAGAAATATCGAGAATGGCATCAATGACTCTTTTTAATCGTTGGGTATCTTGCAGCATGCGGTCTAAAAATTCTTTTTGGGTTTCGCGATTAATTTCCCGTTTAGACATGGTTTCCAGATAGAGCTGAATCGAGGCCAGGGGAGATTTTAGTTCGTGTGTAAAATTGGCAATGAAATTTTCGTAAAGCAGGTTGATGTTAATCTGCCGTGTCAGAAAGATGAAAACAAAGTACATGCCAGCCAACAAAAAGATAAGGAGGATTAAACCGATGATTAGGGTAAACAATTGCACGCGCGTAGCGGACTGAAAAAATTGCGGCAAATACTTGCGGCCAAATTCTCTTACCATGGAATAATTGGAAACATACCAGTAAATCCATAGCCCAAGCAAACTAAGCCAGATGATCTGCATGGCAATGAAAATTAAAAGAGGGTGTTTGAAATTGATGCGTTTTTTCATCTTCGTTTTACATTTCTTTTACAAATTGTTACGCCTATCGTTGTTATTTTTAGTTTAACAATTTTTAATGGGAAAAAAAAGAAAAAAGAGGTTCCCATGAATGCCTTGCTGGTTTCCCCCCGTACGCCCACCACATTCTGGAGTTTTCGCCACGCTCTGAAATTTATCTCCAAAAAGTCTTCTGAACCACCCCTGGGCTTGCTGACCATTGCCGCCATGTTGCCGGAAAACTGGGCCCTGAAAGTTGTGGACATGAATGTCTCCGAATTAACAGACCACCATTTAAACTGGGCAGACATCCTCTTTTTAGGGGGCATGAATATCCATCTGGAGTCGATGAAAGCGGTTGTGACTCGAGCCAAACAGGCTGACTTAAGAGTGGTTGTAGGCGGGCCTCTGGTCACCACCGATCCCCATCTGCTAAAGGGCGCAGACCACTACATTTTAGGAGAAGCGGAGAACATTTTATCCCGTTTTTTAAAAGACCTGGAAAAGGGACGCGCAAAGCAGTTCTACCGTACTCAACAATTTCCAGACATTGGGCAAACGCCCATTCCACGCTGGGACCTGTTGGACATCCACCAATATGCCAATTTAAGCTTACAGTTTTCCAGAGGCTGTCCTTTTAACTGTGATTTTTGCAATGTTACGGTTCTCAATGGGCATAAACCGCGCACAAAGTCGGCGAAACAGTTTTTAGCCGAATTGCAGGCCATTTACGATAGCGGCTGGCGGGGGAGTGTCTTTGTGGTTGACGATAATTTTATTGGTAATCGGAAAGTTTTGAAATCAGAAATTCTTCCGGCCATGATTGACTGGATGGAGGCGCATCACCGGCCTTTCTCCTTTATTACCGAAGTTTCGGTTAACCTGGCGGAGGATGAACGCTTAATGCAACTGATGGTTGAAGCCGGTTTCGATTCGGTCTTTGTGGGCATTGAAACGCCCAATCAAGCCAGCCTGAGCGAAAGCAATAAGAAACAGAATACCGGAAAAGATTTAGAGCAGGCCGTTAAAAAGATGCAACAAACCGGATTGATTGTGAGTGGCGGCTTTATTGTGGGTTTTGATCATGATCCACCGGAGATTTTCACCATTCAGAAAAATTTCATCCAACAAACGGGTATTATTACGGCCATGGTAGGTTTGCTGAATGCACCAACCGGAACGCGTTTATACAAACGCATGAAAGAGCAGGGACGCCTCATTAAAACCATGAGTGGCGATAATATGGATGGAAATACCAATATTCTGCCGAAAATGGATTTGCAATTCTTAAAAGAACAGTATCAGAAGCTGTTGGAACAATTGTACGCACCAGATGGTTTTTACAGGCGCTTAAAAGTGTTTTTAAGCCATTATCGCATTCCGGAATGGAAGAAAGCAGGAAAGGTATCGTTTACTGAAATAAAGGCCTTCCTTAAATCTCTGGTGATCCTTGGCCTGTTTGAAAAGGGTCGAATGCAATACTGGCGGATTCTGTTCTACGCTCTGTTTAAATTCCCGGAAAAATTTGCCCTCACCGTGCGACTGTCCATTTTTGGCTATCATTTTAGACGCGTAGCTTCAAGATTGAGTTAACATATTAAAATACTTCTTTCAAAACTTCTATCCCGCATGGTGGGATGCCAAAATTTTTGTGCTGTGTGAGGGAGTAAAACCGTTTAATTGTTGATTTGTTGAATGGTTTATTTGTTGAATGGTATGATGTCCCGTCCCAGTGAATCGCAATTTCCACTGCGTTCTAACCGGTTGTAGCTGCCAGACAATTAAGAAAATTTCACACACAAGCCTTCCCTCTCTCCCAGATTTTTATTCTGGGAGAGGAGGATCGAGGGAGTGAGGGCTAATTCGTGAAATGACTTATGCTGTTAGAAGAGTAAAGTTAAGAGTATATGGGGGTAAGAGTTAGATGGTTCCTGGGCACAGGCCTGTCATTTTTTAAAAAAAATTTTTGGTTGCAGCAGCGCTGCCTTAGTTTACGTCGAAATCTTACCATTTAATTTTCCTCATATTCCAAAAATTTGTATATTTAATCTATTCGGGCGGTTAAAAATAGTTAGTATTTTATCAAAATAAACCGTATATTAATGGCCAATATGAAATCGACAAGTAGTTTTAATTTCAGGGAAATGCAGAAACGATGCTAAAACGATTTCCGGGAAATCCCATTATTACCAGAGTGGACATTCCTGATATTCCTCCCCATTTGTGCGATGTCTCATCGGTCTTTAATCCGGGTGCTGTAAAAATTGGTGATCAATATATTTTGTTGTTGCGTGTGCAAAACAGAGGACGAGAAACCTTTACCCTGAAAGCCGTGAGTCAGGATGGCTTACATTTTACGGTCGATAAGCATCCTGTACAATTTTCGGGGCTGGAAAAAATTAAAGATAAAATTTTTCACCTTTACGATGCCCGGCTTACCGTGCTGGACAACACATGCTACATCATGATGGCCATGGATATGGAAGACGGCTGCAAGCTGGGCCTGGCTCGTACCGATGATTTTGAAAATTACACTTTTATGGGGATTGTTGCACAGGGCGATGTGCGTAACGGGGTGCTGTTTCCTCAGAAGATCGGCGGTAAGTACCTGCGCCTGGAACGTCCCAATAAACAGGCCTTGTCTGGAGGGGTTATGTCCGGAACCGAAGTCTGGCTTTCTGCGTCTAAAGACCTTCTGCACTGGGAGGAGATAGGGCCGGTTTTTCAGGGGCGCTTTCACTATTGGGATGAAACCATTGGTTCCGGTCCGCCACCACTTAAAACACGGGCCGGCTGGTTACACATTTATCATGGCGTGGCACACCACTTTGGCTCTGTCAGCATCTACCAGGCCGGAGCGGTGTTGCTGGATTTACAAAATCCGCAGACTGTTTTGGGCCGTACGAGACAAAATATTCTGGAACCGCGAACGATGTATGAATTAACTGGCCAGGTGCCCAATGTGGTTTTCCCCAGCGGAATGATTTGTGAAGCCTACGATGATCAGGGCTTTGCTCTTGAGGATGCCGAACTAAAAATTTATTATGGGGCGGCTGATACCGTGGTGGCCCTGGCTACTACGAAAGTAAGTCATTTGATCAAAGCATGTTTAGAGTATTGATGGAGGATGCACATGATACAACTGAAAAGGGTATTGATTCTGGTTCTGATCGGTTTATTTGTTCTGATTTCCTGTAAAAAAGAAAAGCAACCCAAAGTACAACATGAGTGGATTGCCCGGGTCGATTCTTTTGACCTCTGGGCTTCACGGGTGGACCATGCTTTTGAATACAGTAAAGAGTACAAAAAGGCCAAAACGATTACGGAGGATTTGATCAAAAATTACATCCGTCACTATTTTTTAGATCCTTTGTACTTGTTAGCGGAAGCAAAATCCATGGGCCTGGACAAAGATCCGCAGTTCCTGAAAATCTTAAAAAAGAGAAAAATTGAAGAAATGACCAAGCCCGAGGGCCCACTGTTCAAGGCCGTTGTTCCGGAACATTTTGACGTGGACCAAAAACAGCTGGAAATTTTGTACCAGCGCTTACCCTACCGACTTACTTTGCAACAAATCCTGGTAACCTCAAAATCCCTGGCCGATTCAATATTTGAGGCTTTGATCAATGGAGCGGATTGGGATGAGATGGTGCTTAAATATTCAAACGACCTGTACACGGCGCATAAGCAAGGTGTTCTCTCCAACTATTTGGTGCCCGGAATGGCTGCTCCGGAATATGAGGACGTGGCCTTTAGACTGTGGCAAATCGGACAGATTTCTCAACCGGTTAAAACCGATTTCGGCTACCACATCATCCGTTTGATGTATCGAGAAAAATTAAAGGTTGGATCCATTGAAGAAGAAAAAGCCAGGTTGGAAGAAATCGCTCAGCAATCGGCCAGAAACCAATTCTTAAAAAAATACATCCATTCGCTCTTCGATCAATTCCATCTCACAACCAATAAAAGCTTGTATCCCGTTTTGCTCAAAGCCTTTGAACGAAAAGGGATTTTTGGGAGCATCAATCCTGAAAAAATCAGTGACGAACAATTGAACCTGATCTTTATCAAACATGATAAAGATTCAATGACTTTAGGAGACTTTGTACAAGCCTACAATGCTACCGATCGCCATGAAAGATATCGTCTGGAAAGACCTGAAGACATCGATATCATGGTTAAAAAAATTATTACTCCGGAATTGATGTACTATGACGGGCTGGCGCGGGGGCTGGACAAGGATCCTAAATACCAGAATTTTATTCGTTACCATTACCGACATGAGTTAGGACAATTGGCCCAAAAGAAACTGATTGATGAGGCCATTGTTATTTCCGATTCAGAAGTGAAGGAGTATTTCGACAAGCACCGGAATTTGTGGAAAAAGGACAGGTTTGAGGATGTAAAGCCCTATGTCCGAAATCGGTTATTTGTGGATAGAAGAAAAAAATATCGTAGCGAGCTCATAAAAGCGCTCCGCGAAAAATATCCGGTGGAATTTAATGAGCCTATTATTAAAGCCTTTGTAGAAAAATTCAACAAGAAAAAACAGGGCGCCTGATCGTAAAGCAAATGATCTTCGGTTAAGAACGCAAAGGGGGCAACAGGAGGTTTCTCCATTGCATGGGTGGCTGCCAGCATAAATTAAGTCAGGCGAAAATCAAATTGCTTTAAAAACAGAAACGATTGTAAAGACCGGGCATTTGGGTGGGGATGTTGTAATACTAGAAAAACTCTGGTAACCATAGATCACCGCGTTGACTTGCCCGAGGAAACATATGCTAACCAAAAAGGAGGATGAGAACATGCGTCGTTCAGCCCCAATTTTTTTGGCTTTTCTGGTAATGGGTTTCGGAGATGTGGTCGGTCCGCTGGTGGGATTGGCCAAGGAAGAATTTGTTCTCAGTAACACCGTGGCCTTTTTTCTGACCTTTGTGGGATTTATCATGTTTGGCATTCTGTCTGTGCCAATGGGCATCTATCAGGATCGTAAAGGGAAAAAGTTTGTTTTGCAATTGGGTTTGTTTATTGCGCTATTAGGTCTGGTATTGCCGATTATCAGCATGAAGACCTTTGCCCTGTTGCTGTTGGCTGTGCTCTTTTTGGGGGCTGGAGCGACCATTTTGCAGGTGGCAGGCAATCCGATTATGCGCGATGTTTCAGAGGAGGGAAAATATTCGCGTAATTTGAGTTTGGGCCAGTTTGTAAAAGCCATCGGTTCGCTTAGCGGCCCGGTTCTACCCGTGCTGGCGGCGCGTTACTGGAACACAGACTGGAAAATCGTCTTCCCCATTTACAGCGTCATTGTGCTCATCACCCTGATTTGGGTCTCCGCCTTGAAAGTGGAAGAAAAAAAGCATGAAAATGAAAAACCGGCTACTTTGAAATCCTGCCTGGCCTTACTGAAAAATAACTATGTTCTTTTGATGGTGCTGGCCATCTTCCTTTATGTCGGCGCTGAAGTGAGTATGAGCTCCGGAATACCGCTCTACCTGGAAGATCAGTTTGGAATCAATATTCAGAAATTGGGACTATTGGGAACGGGACTGTTTTTCACAGCGCTCATGTTCGGCCGATTCCTGGGAGGCGTTTTGTTAACCTGGATCAAGCCCAAACCGTTCTTTATTGCCACCAGTGCAGTTGCCGTTGTATCCATCCTCATGCTCTTTTTGGATAGCGAAGCCCTGGCCGTGGTGGCCGTCATCCTCATAGGGCTGTCCTTTGCCAATATTTTCCCGCTGGTCTTTTCTATTACGATTGATCACATGCCGGAAAAGACCAATGAACTCTCGGGATTAATGATCATGGCTATTGTAGGTGGCGCCATTGTGCCCCCTATCATGGGGATGGTGTCAGATCTGGCCTCTTCTGCCATGGTCGGTTTTCTGGTGCCGCTGGCCGCTATTGGCTATGTGACCTACGTAGCCCTGTTTAACCTGAAAAAAGCATGAGGGCCTTTCTTTTTCAATTGTAGACGCCCCGAGATAGAGGCGCTGAGACATTTTTTATCGTTTGAAAATAGAAGATTTTTCGAAATAACCTGCAGGTGCATTTTGCAAAAGTCTGTTTAGATGATTTTTAAAGGAGTTTAACGAATGAGTTACCGCAGCGACGAGCGCATTGTAATGACCCTGGATGCCGGGGGCACCAATTTTGTTTTTCAGGCCATTCAGGGGAATAAAGAGGTCGGACAAGCGATCCGTCTGCCTTCCAATGCTCACGATCTGGAATTGTGTCTAAAAACAATCATTGATGGCTTTACTCAAATCAAGCAGCAACTACCTGCCGAACCCATTGCCATCAGTTTTGCTTTTCCCGGTCCGGCAGATTATCCCCGGGGCGTCATCGGCGATCTGGGAAATCTGCCGGCCTTTCGAGGAGGCGTTGCCCTGGGCCCCATGCTGGAAGATCATTTCAAACTGCCGGTCTTCATCAATAACGATGGCGATCTTTACGCCTATGGCGAGGCGCTGGCCGGTTACCTGCCCTTCATTAATGGATTATTGGAAAAGGCTGGCAGTCCCAAGCGCTACAACAATCTGGTTGGTTTTACACTGGGTACAGGTTTTGGCTGTGGTATTGTGCACAATGGCCAGCTGTTTACAGGAGACAATTCGGGCGCCGGGGAGGTGTGGTTGTTGCGCAATAAGTTGCATCCCGAGATGAACGTTGAGGAGAGCGTCAGCGCCCGGGCGGTGCGTCGCGTTTATGCTCAGCAGGCCGGAATGGATTTTGAACAGGCACCAGAGCCCAAAGAAATCTTTGAAATTGGCATGGGACAGAAAGAGGGCCAGCAACAGGCGGCCATTGTTGCCTGGGAAACTTTTGGCGAGGCGCTGGGCGATGCCATAGCCGATGTTTTGACCCTGATCGACGGCATAGCGGTCATCGGAGGCGGCCTGGCTGGTGCACATCCCTTGTTCTTTGGTAAAATGATGGCCGAATTGAATGCCCAATATCGCAATTTTAACGGCGCTACCTATCGAAGGCTTTCACCGGTCGTATTTAATCTTGAAAATGAAACAGATTTGCATAAATTTCTGAAGGGCGAGACCCGCGAGGTAAATGTGCCCGGCAGCGAGCGTAAGGTTGTCTATGACGCCCTGCCTCGCCTGGGGGTGGGCATCTCAAAAATAGGTACGAGCAAAGCTGTGGCGTTAGGCGCCTATGCCTTTGCCCTGAATACCATTGATGGAAACGGAAACAGGAGAACGTGAATGGCTGCCAATGATTTTGTACTGGGTATTGATATCGGCGGAACCAATACAAAGGTAGGTCTGGTTGACCAGAATGCTAAGATTCATGCCCATTTTGATTTACCTACCGCTTCGGAAAAACCGGCTGATGATCTTTTCCGGCGGATTTTTAAAAAATTGGATGAACATTTTCAACAATTTTCTCTAAAAGCTGAAATTAAGGGGATTGGCATCGGGGCGCCGAACGGCAATTATTTTACCGGCTCAATAGAAAATCCACCCAACTTACAGTGGGAAAAAGTGAATCTGGTCGAACTGGCCAGAGAACATCTTGACGTGCCTGTAGCGGTAACCAACGACGCCAACGCCGCAGCCCTGGGAGAAATGCTTTTTGGCGTGGCCAGGGAGATGAAAAATTTTATTGAAGTGACTCTGGGAACCGGATTGGGGAGCGGCATTATTGTAAATGGAGAACTGGTTTACGGGCACGATGGCTACGCTGGAGAAATGGGCCATGTGATTGTCGAAAAAAACGGTCGTCAGTGCGGTTGCGGGCGACGCGGTTGCCTGGAAACCTATGTTTCGGCTACCGGTCTGCGGCGCACGGTTTACGAGTTATTGGCCCGGGAAAATGGAGAGAGTGTGCTGCGCGATATCCCCTTTAATGATCTGACTTCAAAAATGGTGTATGACGCGGCCCTGAATGGCGATCCGATTGCCCTAAAAAGTTTTGAATTCACGGGTAAAATTTTGGGTGAAGCGCTGGCCGACGCCGTGGCATATTTCAGTCCGCAAGCCATCGTACTGTTTGGGGGAGTGGCCGCAGCCGGTGATTTTATCTTTATTCCCACAAAAAAGCACATGGAAGCCAATTTGTTGGCCATTTACCGTAACAAGGTGAAGATCATACCCTCCGGTTTACCGGAAAGTGATGCAGCCATTTTAGGCGCAGCTGCGCTGATTCTGAACGAGTTAAAGGCTTAATATTACCAGCCCCGCTTGCAAATCCGAATAGCCGGGGATTTTTTTTATTTCAGGTATGTTAATTTTTAAAAGAAACTAAAATGGGAGATTAATGAAAAAACTTTTGCTCTTCTCCTGGCTTTGTCTCTCTCTTTTAGCTTGCAAGCCCAATGAAAAACCACAACTTAAAGATCATCCTCTGGCCGATTCGGTCAAAGCTGAATTTTTACACGCCTGGCAGGGGTATTGGCAATATGCCCGCGGAACAGATGAGTTAAAACCCCTTAGCAAGCGGGGCCACAACTGGCACGACCAATCCCTGCTCATGACGCCGGTTGATGCTTACGATACCATGATTTTAATGGGCCTTGAAGCCGAAAAACGGCAAGCCAGGTCACTCATTTGCTCGCAATTGAATTTTAACAAAAATTTTAATGTTAAAGTTTTCGAAATTAATATTCGTTTATTGGGCGGCCTGCTTTCAGCCTTTCAATTGGAAGGCGATTCCTGTTTTCTTAAATTAGCCGTCGAGCTGGCCGATCGCTTGCTGCCTGCCTTTGATTCCCCGACCGGCATGCCTTACGTATTCATCAACCTGACTACGGGGCAACCGACTGGAAAAATCAGCAATCCTGCAGAGATTGGCACGTATGTGGTAGAGTTTGGAATGCTATCCAGGCTAACGAAAAATCCCGTCTATTACCAGAGAGCAAAACGGGCGCTCCGGGCGCTTTATCAACGAAGATCAAATATCGGTCTGGTTGGAACAACCATCAATGTCGAAACCGGCGAATGGCTGGACCGTGCTTCACACATCAGCGGGATGATCGATTCTTATTACGAATACTTATTAAAAGGCGCCATTCTTTTTGAAGACCGGGAACTCATGCAAATGTGGAAAAGCAGCATGGCAGCCGTCAACAATTATTTGAGGCAGGAAGTGAATGGGCGCTTCTGGTATGGTCGCGCCGATATGGACAAAGGCGAGATCACACAAACCTGGTTTGGCGCACTGGATGCCTTTTTCCCTGCCGTGCTTGCTCTGAATCAGCACGTGGGGTTGGCCCAACGTTTGTGGCAATCCTGCTATGCCATGTGGCAATTACATGGCATTGAGCCGGAAATGATCGATTACCAAAAGATGGAAGTGGTTTCGCCGCCTTACTTTCTGCGACCCGAAGTTATTGAATCAACCTATTATCTCTACTATTTCACCCATGACGAAAAATATCGACAGGCCGGTAGAATCATGTTCGAAAGTCTGAAAAAATTTTGTAAAACAGAAATCGGTTACGCTGCTCTGTCCAATGTGGTAACCAGGGAAAAATCGGATGCCATGGAAAGCTTCTTTCTGGCGGAAACCCTAAAATACCTGTACCTGCTTTTTAAACATCCTGATTTTTTGGATCTAAACAAAGTTGTCTTCAATACAGAAGCCCATCTCATGTTGAAAACCAGGGAGCTTCAAAAATGAGACTCAAGCCTTTTTTTATGATTGTGTTTGGGATGTTTATGAGCTGGCAGTGCCAGCGCAGCATCCCGCTGAATGCTTTAAGAAGCTGGGAAATCGTTAGCAGTCCAGACGCCATTCCCGCGGAAAACTTTGCAGCACGTGAGTTTCAATCCCTCTTTAAACAAATAAGTGGGGTAGAACTACCGATTGTTTACAAGGCGTCCGCCGATAAAGGACATATCTTCATCGGCCCCTCGAAGTCTTTACAACAGAGCTCTATGGTTACGACGGCAGACCATTTAGGTGAAGAGGGACTGCGCATTAACATTTCTGATAATGAGATAGCCATTGTAGGCGGACGTCCGCGCGGAACTCTGTATGGTGTGTACGAGTTTTTTGAACGCTATGTTGGCCTGCGCTTTCTCACCGAAGATCACACCTATTTTCCTGAAAAGAGCGATCAGATTCGATTACCCAAAGAATCTTTTAGCTACATCCCTCCGCTCATCTTTCGCTGGCCTTATTATGGTCAGGTGCGCTTCAATCACAAGTTTGCCGCGCGTTTACGGGTCAACACAACCGTGACCGAAGACAGTCTGGGAGGCAGCACCGGACAGCGCCTGATCAATCATTCGTTTCACCGGCAGTTGCCTGTGAAGAAATATGAAAAGTCTCATCCCGAATACTTTGCGTTTATTGATGGTAAAAGGGCGCTGGACATGTGGGGCGGTGGACCTCAACCCTGTGTAAGCAATCCTGAAGTGATGGATATTATTACCCGGGCCGTGGTCGATGAGATTAAAGAACATCCAGAATACAACAATTACTCAGTCAGTCAGAATGATAACGATGCCTATTGCCGATGCGATTCCTGCGAAGCCATTAATCAGAGAGAAGGCTCCCCCATGGGCGCGCATCTGCGGTTTGTGAATACCATCGCCCGGCGTATTAAAAAAATATTTCCGGATAAAAAAATTGGTACCCTGGCTTACTGGTACACACGTAAGCCTCCCCGGCATCTAAAACCAGCTGACAATGTGCAGATACAACTGGCCGATATTGAAGCCTGCCGCGTTCATGCCATTAATGATCCGACCTGTGAAAAGAACAAAGGCTTTTTAAAAGATCTGAAGGGCTGGGCGGGCAAAACCAACCAATTGTTCATCTGGACCTATATGACCGATTTTCGTTATTACGATTTGCCTTTTCCAAATCTGAAGAGTATTAGCCCCAATTTACAATTTTATGTGGATCATGGCGTTCAGGGGGTGTTTGCCCAGGCCCATGGTGGAAGCAGAATCGGTGATTTAAGCGACCTGCGTGTCTATGTGATTGCCCGCTGTTTGTGGGATCCGCAAAGGGACGCCTGGCAGGAAGCGCAGGAATTTTGTCGGTTGCACTACGGGAAAGCCGCCCCGGCGGTGCTGGAATATCTGGACTTCATCCAGCAAAATGCAGCGGACAAGGGAATTCATCCCACCTGCTTTGCCACGCCCAAACAATTAGGATTGGACAGAGAGGTGGCTCTAAAGCTGCTGGACATTTTTAAAAGAGCAATGGCCCTGGCAGACAATGAGCAGATCAAAAGACGCGTGGAAAAGATTTCGCTGAGCGCCTGGCGGACCTTGATGGAAGCCGGAGCCGAATTCAAAGTGGAGCATAATCGCCTGGTTCGGAAATACCCTCCACCGTATTCCGATGCCATTGACCGCTATGTCGCTCTGGCCGACAAATACCATTTGGAAATGCCGGACGAACGCACAAAATGGGCCGATTTCAAAAAAGTGCTGATTGAGCAGTACAGGGAAGGAATGCCGGTCAATGTTCTGGAAAACGACTACTGGCGTTTAATTTTCGAAAAACAAAAGTCGGGCCGACTACTTGAGCTATTTTACAAACCCAGAAAGATTAACTTTTTACTGGCCTACGATGCCAATTTGCGTTACGGTACTCTGGAAGAATGGTTTGGCGAAAAGATGGAGGTGAAATCCTTTAAAGGGGAAGTTAAAAGTTTTACAGAAAAAGGGAAATTGGTGCTGCTCAGGCCATTGCAAAACGGAACCGTTTACAAACGAACGATTTTCTTCGATGCTCAGCATCCGTCGGTCATCCATTTTCAAAGCGAATTTGTTCATTCAGCCCCCAAACCGGCCACCTATCAATTGGTGGTGCATCCGGAATTCAATGTGGGCAGTTACGAACACGACTGGCAGAAGATCGGAGCTTATGTGTGGAAAGATGGACACTGGGTGCAGTACAATCGGCAGTTGTGGCAGGATCATGGACCCGACACGGAATTATTGCTCACCGCAGTTGGGGGCGGCCGGCATGCCTTTTACAATCACGAACAGCAATTTGGCCTCATTGAACAATACGACGCACATGGCGTCCAGAAATTACGGACCTGGTGGGTGCCCGAGCAAAAACAACTCAACCTGGAAATTAAAACCAGCCCCGTAACACTTAGTAAAGGCCAGACCTGGCAGTTTAACTATCAATTAAAATTCTGGGAAACTTTTGAGTAGAGGAGAGTTGCCGATGTTTAAATCTGTGGTACTTATTTTCTTGTTAAGCGCAGTGTTGAATTTGTTGGCCCAGGATGCCTTTCCTACGCCCAGGATTCCGTTCAATCCCAAAACCTATGTTTGCTATCGCAGCCAGGGCCCGTTAACCATCGATGGCAATTTGGATGAAACCTCCTGGCAGAAGGCGCAATGGACGGATGATTTTGTCAACATTGAAGGCCCTCTGAAACCGGCCCCGCGCTTTAAAACGCGGGCCAAAATGTTGTGGGATGATCACTACTTTTACGTGGCTGCCCGGTTAGAAGAACCGCACGTCTGGGCCCGGTTGAAACAACGCGATACAGTCATTTTTTACGACAATGACTTCGAAATTTTCATCGATCCTGATGGTGATGCGCACGAATACTACGAATATGAAATGAATGCCTTAAACACCATCTGGGATTTGCTGCTGATCCGGCCCTACCGTGATGAGAATGGAGCGGTGAATGCCTGGGATATGCAGGGCATTAAACACGCCGTATGGATCGATGGGACGCTCAATAATCCACAGGACAAAGACCGGGGCTGGCAGGTGGAAGTGGCCATCCCCTGGTCGGTGCTCAAGGAGTGTGCGCACAAATCGGCGCCACCGCAGGACGGCGATCAATGGCGTGTCAATTTTTCACGCGTGGAATGGAAGGTGAAGGTTGAGAACGGCCGCTATGTCAAGAAAAAAAATCCGCAAACAGGCAAACCCTATCCGGAGGACAACTGGGTCTGGTCGCCGCAGGGCTTGATTGCCATGCACTACCCGGAGATGTGGGGCTTTGTGCAGTTTTCAAACCATCCGGTCGGGCAGGGCAGGGCTGCCTTTGTCTGGCATGAGGAAGAAGATGTAAAATGGGCGCTGTACCAGATTTATTACGCCCAGAAAAAGTATTTCGCCCGCAACAAAGCCTATGCTAACGACTGGCAACAGTTAGGTTTGAAAGCCAGGAAGTTTGTGAACTATCGCTGGCCGCCGATCATTGAAACGACCGCTTCGCTCTTCGAGGCGCGCATTCTCAGTAAAGATGGTCGTTCGGTGTGGCATATCCGGCAGGACAGTCGTGTCTGGAAATCCGGAACAGAGCGGTAATCTCTTGAGCCGCGCTGCAGTAGCCGAAGGTTCAAGGCCAGTGCTTTCTAAAAAGGGATTCTTGTTTGCGAGGAATGACCATGAGAAATGGTAGCCACAGGCTATAGGCCGGCGGTTTGTGGAATAGGATTGCCCTTTCAATTTTGTTTTGAAGAATTACAACTTTCTTTTATATTGATGGCCGAAAGCAAACTAAAACGAGGTGAAACGATGAGATGGATTTTCCTGAGCTTTTTCTTAATCACTGTACTGGCAGCCCAGAACAATGATTACCGTTACCGTATTACGGTTAACGGCAAATACGGCTTTATCAATCAGGAAGGACAGGAGGTCATTCCGCCCCAGTTTCATGAATGCGGTGCATTTAATGAGGGACTGGCCCGTTTCCGTCATTACGACAAATGGGGCTTTATCGATTTGCAGGGCAATAAAGTCATTCCGGCCCGCTACGATGAAGCGCTCGATTTTTCCGAAGGGCTGGCCGCCGTTCGCAAGGGACGGTTCTGGGGTTACATCGATCAAAAAGATTCGTTGGTCATTCCCTTCCACTACACCAAAGCCTTAACTTTTAAAGAAGGTCTGGCGCCGGTGAAAATGGGCCGGAAGTTCCTGTTCCTATGGATCAATCAGGGCTTTGGCTATATCGATCAAAACAATAAAGTGGTGATCCCTCCGGCTTACAACTTTGCTTACCCTTTTTCTGAAGGGCTGGCCGTCGTAAGTTTTACCAAAAAGCTGTTCTACCTCATTCCGTTGCATGTTCAGCGAAATGTTATTGATCATTCCGGAAAAGCGGTGATAGAAACCGCTTACCAGGGAATTACCTCTTTTGCAGAGGGCCTGGCGCGTTTTCAGGAAAAGGGATTGATCGGTTTTCTGGATAAAACAGGTCAAATTGTCATTGAAGCGCAGTTTGACAATGCCTCCAATTTTTCCGAGGGACTGGCTGCTGTTAAATTAGGTAAACAGTGGGGATTCATTAATAAACAGGGCAAATTCGTCATTCCGGCGCAATTCGATTATGCCCTATCATTTTCCGAAGGCCTGGCGCCTGTGAAACGCGGGACGGAATGGCTGTTCATTGATCGCAGCGGAAAACAGGTCATCGCTTCAACTTTTGAAGCCTGCGCTCCCTTCCACCATGGCCTGGCCCATGTGCGCTTAAACGGTACCGTCGCTTACATTAATAAACAGGGCCAAGTGGTCTGGCCCAAAAGTCGTTAAATCCATTCTTTCATTTTCAAAGGTCTGAATGCTACAGGAACAAAATGGAACACCGGCTTCACAGTGTCGATAGTCGTACACAACGGGTGTGCGCTATTCACATCCATTTAAAATAGGGACGTGAATGAGAAGAAGAAGATTTTTAATATCCTTGAGCGCGTTTTTGACAGGCACGACTTTTTCAGCGGGTCTGGCGTTCAATTCCGCAGGCTTTGAATACTGGGTGTGGGTTCACGCCAATTGTCAAAATTCAGATGAAGAATGGCGTAACACTTTTAGGCGGTTCAAAAAGGCGGGGATTTCTGCCATACTGCTCAATGTGTACACCGGGCGAGATCAGTGGTTCAATGCCGATCTGTTTGCCACAAAACATTGTGATTTACTGCAACGTCTGCTTCCCATAGCCGCTGAATTTGATCTGCCTGTTCATGCCTGGATGTGGACCATGATCAATCCTTCGCCTGTTTTAATTCAGAAGCATGCGGAGTGGTACGTAATCAATCGCCTGGGGCAATCTACAGCCACGCATCCGCCTTACGTGGGATATTACAACTGGTTGTGTCCTTCCAGAACGGAAGTTCGCCAATACATCGCAAGTGTGGTGCGGGGCCTTTTGCAGTATAAAGCGCTGGCCGGCGTACATTTCGACTACATCCGCTTTCCGGACGTGATTTTACCGGAAGGTATTCAACCCAAATACAACCTGCAGCAAACAAGCGAAGAACCTCAATACGATTATTGTTATTGTGACGACTGCCGCCAGGCATTCAAAGAGCGCAGCGGGCTGGATCCTCTAAACATTCGGAGCGCAGCAGAACAGATGGAATGGAAACGCTTTCGGGAAAATCTGATTACCGACATCGTGAAAGAATTGGCTGCTGAGGTACAGGCTGCGGGTAAAATTGCCTCAGCCGCTGTTTTTGCCACGCCCCGGCTGGCCAGAAAATACGTACGACAAAATTGGGCAGAATGGCCTCTGGATTACATCTTCCCTATGATCTACCATCAGTTTTACAATCAACCGCTGGAGTGGATTGAGGAAGCGACGCGGGCCGGGACTTCTGCCATCCCCAAAAAACGTAAACTCGTTTCCGGTCTATTTTTAAGGAACATCAAACCTGAGCAACTGAAAAAAGCGCTGATCCTGGCCGAAAGGGGTGGTGCAGCAGGCGTGTCCTTTTTTGCCAATAATCATTTGATCAAAAAGCCGGAATATCTTAAAATCCTACAACAAATTTAAAAATTGGATGAACAAGAGAGGCGAGCCCATTAACATGGTGTCATTTAAAGTCAGACCCTATTTTTTGATCAATAAAATTCAAAACTATTCCTGGGGTACGTGTAATGAACAGGCCTTTATTCCTAGATTATTGAATATGCCGGTTGAACGCGATAAACCGTACGCTGAGTTGTGGATGGGCACCCACCCCAATGCCCCTTCGGAAGTTGAAGTGGAAGGCCGTACTATTCCCTTAAACGCTTTCATCAAACAGTTTCCACAGCAGATTCTGGGTAGAAAGGTCGTGGAACGCTTTGGGCCTCAGCTGCCGTTTCTTTTCAAAGTATTGTCTGCTGCCGAAGCGCTTTCCATTCAGGCTCATCCCAATAAACGCCAGGCAAAAGCGCTGCACCGGAAAGACCCTGAACACTACCCGGACGACAACCACAAACCGGAAATTGCCGTTGCGCTGGACGAACTAAGCGCGCTGGTTGGCTTTCGCTCTCTGAATGAGATTAACGCCGTTTTGCAGCGCTTTCCGGAAATAGCCGAATTTGCTGGTCAGCCGGAACGCGCTCTGGATTTTGAACATGACGGGCAGCAGAAATTCAGGCAGTTTTTTCAGACGTTGATGCTAAAATCCCAGAGAGATGTGATCGGTCTGGAACAGACTTTGTCCAGCATTGAACAAAAGATATTACAAAAGGATGAGGGCGCGGAACGGGATGCGTTGTTTTTAGAACTGCGCAAAAAATACGGCAGCGATGTGGGCCTGCTTTCCATTTACCTTTTGAATTTACTGCATTTAAAAAAAGGTCAGGGCGTGTTTTTAAAGGCTGGCGTGCCACACGCTTACTTAAAAGGCAACATCGTAGAATGCATGGCCAATTCCGACAATGTGGTGCGCGCCGGTTTAACGCCTAAGTTTAAGGACGTGCAAACGTTAATAGACATTTTAACCTATGAGACCGGTGCGGTGGAAATTTACCAGGGCGATGCGAAGGCAGAATTTACCTATGTGACCCCGGCAGAGGAATTTGCCATCAAACGCCTGTTTCTGAAGCGGGATCAGAACTCAGATTTTTCGATTCAGACGGTGCATATCATGATGGTTGTTAATGGTGGGGGCCGGATGATTTATGACGGAAACACGGTAGCTATCCGTAAAGGGCAGTCCATTTTAATCCCGGCTGAGATCGGTTTCATAAAATTGGTAAGCGACCAGACTCTGGAAGTATTCAGCGCTTTTGTACCATAAAACATTGAGTTAGTTAAATATGCATCCCAATGAAATCACCATCTATTTAGATCGCATTAAAAATTTCCGTAAGCGGCTGGAATCATTTTTTTACCCGCAAAGCGTACCTTTGCAGCTGGAATATACGCTTGTGCAACGGCAAAACATATTGCCCATTGACCAGGTTAAAAGGCTTCGGTTTACGCCAGTGGGTATTGGACAAAATTGGGGAGAGGCCTGGCAGGTGGCCTGGTTTCATGTAACCGGTCAAATCCCGAAAAACTGGACGGATCAGGAAATCGTTGCCAGGATTAATCTGGGAGGGGAAGGCTTGGTCTTTAACCGGCAGGGGGAAGCGCTGCAGGGCATTTCGCCTTATTCGGTACTGGACCCCAGTGCCAAAAGAGATGTGCTCTTCCTGCCAGCTACTGAAGAACAACAGATTGAGCTCTGGATCGAAGTCTCCTCTACGGCCATTCTGGGCATTCATCGCTCTTTCAATGCAGAGGAGTTAAATGGCGACCGATCTGGCTCGTATGAGTCGGTTGTACGATACGCCCATCTATCCACCTTTAACCGAAGCTTGTGGAACCTGGCCCTGGATCTGGATGTTTTATTGGGCCTTCTAAAAAATTTGCCACAACATTCTGTTCGTTTTGCCCGCATTTTAAAGGCAGTCAATCGCGCCTTTGCAGCGTTTGCTGACGATGTAAACCGGACAGAAGAAGCGCGATCCATGCTGCGCGAAGTCCTGCGAAGTCCGGCCTGCCCTACCGAACTTACGGCTAATGCTGTGGGGCATGCGCACATTGACACGGCCTGGCTGTGGCCCATGGATGAAACGATCCGCAAATGCGGCCGAACCTTTGCCAGTCAATTGGCCCTGTTAAAAAAATATCCGCAATATGTGTTTGGAGCTTCGCAACCACAACACTATGTGTTTGTCAAAGAACATTATCCTGCGCTATTTGAGGCCATTAAACGGCAGGTTAAAGAAGGCCGCTGGGAAGTACAGGGGGCCATGTGGGTGGAAGCCGATTGCAATTTGCTTTCGGGCGAATCGCTGACCAGGCAGATTTTGTACGGTAAAAACTTTTTTAAAGATGAATTTGGCATTGATGTCCAAAATGTCTGGCTGCCCGATGGCTTTGGCTTTGCGCCTTCTTTACCCCAGATTTTAAAACGCAGCGGCGTGGAATACTTTTTAACCCAAAAGCTCTCATGGAATCAGATCAATGATTTTCCCTATTCGCTGTTCATCTGGCAGGGTATTGACGGCAGCGAAGTGCTGGCGCACTTTCCACCGGAAAACATCTACCGCAGTACACTGTCGCCCGATTTTTTAATTAAAGGTCGCGACAACTTTGTGGAGAAAGATATTGCCGACGAATTTCTTTCCCTGTTTGGCATTGGCGACGGGGGCGGAGGCCCAAAGGAAGAATACATCGAAAACGGCCTGCGAATGCAGAATTTAGAGGGCGTGCCCAAGGTAAAGTTTTCCAGGGCAGATGCTTTTTTTAAGGCGGTAGAACCCTATCGCCCCGAGCTTCCGCTGTGGAAAGGCGATCTCTATCTGGAAACGCATCGCGGGACGTTTACTTCTCAGGCCCGTGCCAAAAAAGCCAATCGTCAACTGGAATTTAAACTGCGGCTGGCTGAAATGCTGGCTGCTTGCTTACCTCTGGATTCATATCCACGCGATCTTCTTGAAAAAAACTGGAAACGATTGCTGGTCAATCAGTTCCACGACATTATTCCCGGTTCCAGCATTCATGAGGTCTATCGTACAGCCTTTGATGAATACGATCGGATGTTTTCGGAACTGGACAAGTTGATTCAGGATAATGCACAACGTTTGTTTGAAAAAGATGCGAGCCATTTACTGGCTTTTAACAGTTTGCCTTTTGCCTGCGAAGAGGTGGTTTCCTTGCCAGCGGACTGGAAGGGCGCGCTGGATGAGAACAAGAATCCTCTGCCTCTTCAGCGTTCGGCCGGAAAGACACTGGTCAAATTGCAATTGCCGGCTCTGGGGTTTGTAAATATCCGGCGCCATACGCCTGATATAGAGCAAGATGAAAGCCAGACCAGCCAGCATGATCTGCTTCTGGAAAATGCCCGCATTCGCTACCGTTTTGATCAGACGGGTAAACTGATCGAGGCTTTTGACAAGGAAGCGCAGCGTCCGGTTCTCTCAGCCGGCCTGCCCGGCAATCTGCTGCAACTTTTTGAAGACCGGCCCAACAGCTGGGATGCCTGGAATATTGATCTCTTTTATGAAGAACAACTACTGGAAATCGTGGAGGCTCATGCTTATCAGCGGGTGGAGTCCGGACCTTTGCGCAAAGCCCTGAGTTTTAAATACCGCATGGGGGCTTCTACAATGGAGCAAACGGTTTTTTTACGGGAACACAGTAAACGGCTGGATTTTGAAACCCGCGTGCAATGGAACGAACGTCATCGGATGTTGCGCGTAGCTTTCCGCGTGAATATCAATGCAGCGCATGCCACGTTTGATGTTCCCTACGGATATTTTTCCCGGCCGACGCATCGCAATTCCGCTTTTGAGCGCGCCCGCTTTGAAGTTGTGGGACACAAATATGCCGATCTTTCTCAGCCGGATTACGGAGTGGCCCTGTTGAATGACTGTAAATATGGCTACAAAGTACATGACAATGAATTAAACTTAAATTTGCTCCGTTCGCCTACCTATCCCGATCCGGAATGCGATCTGGGTGAGCACGTCTTTATTTACAGTCTGCTACCCCACACCGGAGACCTGGTGCATTCCGATGTAATGCAGGAGGCCTTGCAATTAAACCAGCCGACGGTGCTTTTTGAGGGATTTAAAAAAGAAAAAGATGCGCTGCCTCCACTGAGTTTAAGCGGACAGTACGTACATCTGGAAGCCTTAAAAAAGGCGGAAAAAGAGGAGTGTTTAATTCTGCGCCTGGTCGAAGCGCGGGGCATGAAAAGCCACACCTATTTGAATTTTCACCGAATGCCCAGACAAATTGTTGAAACGGATTTAATGGAATGGCACACTCTGAAAAACTATGCCATAGGCCCCATCGTCCGTCTGGAATTTGAACCCTTTGAAATTAAAACGTTGAAAATCTTTTTTTAAGAAAAGGAGAGGAAGAGCCCTACATGGAATTAGTTGACGCCAGACGATTCCGAAAAAAACTGCGTGGAGTTGATGTTGACCTGTTAACCTTACAAAATGGAAACGGCCTGCAAATGCAGGTTACCAATTACGGCGCGCGTGTGGTCAGCTTATTGTTTCCCGACGCCCACGGAAATATTGGCGATGTGGTTTTAGGCTATGATGATCTGGATGCTTACATTCAAGACCCCTATTATGTTGGGGCCGTAATCGGCCGATGCGCCAACCGAATTGCCGATGGAAGATTTTTTTTATTTGGTAAAACCTACCAGTTAACCGTTAATGCCCACAACGATCACATGCACGGAGGCACCTTTGGTTTACACGCCAAAGCCTGGATCATGGAGCAGATTTCGGAGAGGGAAGTGTTGTTGAGCGTGGGCTCGCCTGATGGCGAGGAAGGCTACCCGGGATCGGTCAATTTTGAAACGCGTTATGTTTTGCGTGAGGACAACAGCCTGTACGTGGAATTTAAGGCGCGCACAGATCAACCTACCATAGTGAATATGACCCAGCACGCCTATTTCAACCTTTCCGGCCAATTTTCGAAGACGATTCACAATCATCGGCTTAAACTGGAAGCGGATTATTTTACGCCCATGAACGAACGCTTGATCCCCACTGGCGAAATTCGATCGGTGCAGGGCAGTGCCTTTGATTTTACCCGACTGCGTGAGATTGGCAAACATTTTGCCAGTCGGGATGAACAGATGACCATAGCCGGCGGATACGATCACAATTTTGTGTTACGTCGGGCCAACAAGCGCATGGTTAAAGCGGCCACAGTTGTGGAAGAGCACAGCGGTCGAAAGCTGGAAGTCTTTACCAGTGCGCCCGGTCTTCAGTTGTACACCGGAAACCAGCTGGCCGATACGTCGGGTAAACAAGGGATGGAATTTGGAAAACACAGCGCCTTCTGTCTGGAAACCCAGCACTTTCCGGATGCACCGCATCATCCCCATTTTCCGATGATCGTTCTGATGCCGGACCAAATCTATCGCCACGAGATTGTTTATCGTTTGAGTCTGCTTGAAAAAACTGAATGAGGATCGCATGGATCGCAGACAATTTTTGAAAATGAGTAGTCTGTTTGCGACAGGAAGCATGCTTGGCCTGCCACAATGGGCAGGGGCCCGTTCCCTAAAATCAGGACGGCCACCTGTACAGGCCCGCAAGTTCGTCAGCCAGGCTGTGGAAGAAACCATCCGCCAGACCAAAGCAAACATGGCCGATAAAGAATTGGCCTGGATGTTCGAGAATTGTTTTCCCAACACGCTGGACACAACCGTGGAATATTCCGAGTGCAACGGCCGACCGGAAACCTTTGTCATCACAGGCGATATCCCGGCCATGTGGCTTAGGGATTCGTCGGCTCAGGTTTGGCCTTATTTGAAACTGGCCGGCCAGGACGAACAGTTGAAAACACTGATCGCCGGTGTCATTAACCGGCAGGTCGATTTCATTTTAATGGACCCGTACGCTAATGCCTTTTACAATGAGCCCAAACTGGGCGAGTGGGCCAAAGACCTAACGGACATGAAGCCCGGCATTCATGAGCGCAAGTGGGAAATCGACTCCCTGTGCTATCCCATGCGCCTCAGTTACGGTTACTGGAAAACCACCGCAGACACTTCCGTCTTTGGGACAAAATGGAAAAAAGCGGCCTTAAGCATTTACCAGACTTTTAAGGAACAACAACGTTTAAAAGGCCCGGGGCCTTACCGCTTCATGCGCGTTACAGCCAGGGCAACCGATACTCTACCCATGGGCGGCTACGGTTTTCCCACACGCAAGATCGGCCTGATCCATTCCATGTTCCGTCCTTCGGATGATGCCTGTATTTTTCCTTTTCTAATTCCTTCCAACTGGTTCGCCGTACGCAGCTTGCGGCAGATGGCAGAAATCTTTGAAGACGTGTTGAACGATGCCACCTGGGCGTCTCGTTTTGCTCAATTTGCCGACGAGCTTGAAACCCTGTTAAAGCAATACGCGCTACTGCAGCATCCGCTTCATGGCCGGGTTTGGGCCTACGAAATCGACGGCTTTGGAAACCATCTGTTCATGGATGATGCCAATGTACCCGGACTGTTGTCATTACCTTACCTGGGAATAGTGGAAAAAGAAGATGAAGTGTACCGCAACACACGTCGCCTCATTTTGAGCGCGGGCAATCCCTACTTTTTTAAAGGCAAGGCGGGCGAAGGGATTGGCGGACCGCATGTCGGGCTGGATTACATCTGGCCCATGAGCATCATCATGCGTGCCCTGACCAGCGATGATGAAAATGAGATTCTAAGCTGTCTGAAAATGCTTAAACAAACGCATGCCGGCACGGGCTTCATGCACGAAGCGTTTCATAAAGATGATCCGCAAAAGTACACGCGTAGCTGGTTCGCCTGGGCTAACACCTTGTTCGGAGAATTGATTTTAACCCTGCAGGAAAATAATCCTGACCTTTTGAAGAGGGAAATTTAAGGTGTTTACGGAAAAGGTTAGAGAGGACGTGATTGGCAAATCAGCAAGAGCAGGGTCGGCTGAAAGCACGGGTTACTGACGCTTGCTGACGTCTGGTGGGAAAGAGGTTTTTGAGAGGCAGAAATCTTTCAACAGCGTTCTGCTCATGGGAAATTTCGAATCGATTAGCTGAAAGCGCCTTGCAGAAAAGGCTTGGCGCTTACCCCATTAAACCAGGATGGATCATCTGAAAAGAGCGTACGTTTGAGCGTCATTCCTGCCCGGGCAGGAAGCCCCATCAACCTGCAGGGATGTTGGTTATTGTTGATGTTCGGTGGGAATGGCCGGGAAATGGAAACAAAACAGAGGAGTCATACAATGAATAAGAGCTTATTCATCACTTTTTTATGGTGTCTTGGTTTGTTTGGCGCGGAAAAAAACTTTGTGCAGTATGTGGATCCGTTCATCGGGACTTCGGGCAACGGGCACACCTTTCCAGGAGCCACCGTGCCTTTTGGCATGGTGCAATTGAGTCCTGATGCCGATACCAGAGGCTGGGACTATTGCTCCGGTTACCGCTACGAAGATGACAACATTTTAGGTTTTTCCCACACGCATCTCAGCGGTACGGGCGGGGCCGATTACGGGGATGTTTTGTTAATGCCTTTTACCGGCGCCGTTCATTTTACCCCTGGCAGCAAACAACATCCGGATGAAGGCTACCGCAGTCGAATCGATAAAAAGCAGGAAGTGGCCCAACCCGGATTCTACAGCGTTTTTCTGACAGATTACCAGGTAAAGGCCGAGTTAACCGTCACAGCGCATGTGGGATTTCACCGCTATGAATATGCGGATGAGCAGCCGGCCAAACTATTGATCGATCTGGTTCATGGTATTGGCGATGCTGCGCGTGCATGTTACCTGCGTCAGATCAGTCCCACAGAAATGGAAGGGTTGCGTCGTTCTGCGGGCTGGGCCAAAGATCAATGGCTCTATTTTGTCATGCAGTTTTCCACTCCTGTGCAAAGCGTGGTTTTTCAGAAAGATGGACAAATCGTAAACGATCAGCAGGAAGTTCGGGGTAAGGAGGTCAGAGCCGCGCTGGATTTTGGTCCCTTAAAGGGCCGGCCGCTGTTAATTAAGGTGGCCCTCTCTGCAGTTGATCCTCAGGGAGCCAGGAAAAATCTGACTGCTGAGTTAAGCCATTGGGATTTTGATCGTGTGCGTCGCCAGGCCAGTGAGCAATGGAATAAAATCCTGGGAAAAATTGAAATTGCCGGGGCCACCGCGCAACAGAAAACCGTTTTCTACACCGCTCTGTACCATGCCTTTATTCATCCCAATATTTTTACCGATGTGGATGGCCGTTACCGCGGAATGGATCAAAAGATTCATGTAGTCAGGGATTTTAAATATTACACCCTGTTCTCCTTGTGGGACACCTTCCGCGCGACCCATCCGCTGTTCAATTTACTCATTCCAGAAAGGAATAACGATTTTGTCAAAACTCTGCTGGCCAAATATGATGAGGGCGGACTTTTGCCCGTCTGGGAATTGGCCTCCAATGAAACCTGGACCATGATTGGCTACCATGCGGTACCGGTGATTGCCGATGCCTTACTCTCCGGCGCCAGTAATGCGCATCTGGAACACGCCCTGCAAGCCATGAAACACAGCGCAGAACAGGATCACCAGGGGCTGAATTATTACAAAAAAATGGGCTTCATTCCCATGGATCGGGAAGACGACTCGGTTTCGCGCACTCTGGAGTACGCCTATGACGATTGGTGTATTGCTCTGCTGGCCAAAAAGGCGGGGAAGATGGATGACTACCGTTATTATTTACGCCGGGCAAAGAACTATTTGAATGTCTTTGATTCAACCAGCGGATTCATGCGCGGACGCTATTTTGACGGACGCTGGAAAAGACAGTTTAATCCCGAGGATTCTTACGGATTGGGCGCCGGCGAGTACACCGAGGCCAATGCCTGGCAATATTTGTGGTTCGTACCGCAGGATATCAGCGGCTTAATTCGTGCCATGGGAGGAACGCGAGCTTTTGAGCAAAAGCTGGACGCCTTTTTTAACACAGAAGTGCAAAACAAGGAACATTTGCCAGCCGACGTTTCCGGCCTGGTAGGACAATATGCTCAGGGCAATGAACCCGACCATCATGCGCCCTATCTTTACAACTTTGTCGGAGCGCCTTACAAAACGCAGAAAATCGTTCGCCATATTATGGACACCTACTACACCAGCGGACCGGAAGGCCTGTGTGGCAATGAGGATTGCGGGCAGATGTCGGCCTGGTACATTTTTAGCGCCCTGGGCTTTTATCCGGTTACACCGGGTTCAGGACAATTCATATTGGGCAGTCCACTGTTTAAAACGGCCAGGCTGCATTTGCCAGATGGTCAAACCTTTGTCATCAATGCGGCCAACAACAGCGCGCAAAACATCTATGTGAAAAGTGCGCGGCTAAATGGGCAGGCGCTTAATAAATCGTACATTACCTTAGAGGATATTTTGCGTGGTGGCCGGTTACAATTTGAAATGTCTGACAGGCCGAATCGTTCATGGGCCGCGGAAGAGAAGAATTGGCCCAGGACAGTAATTGATCCGCAATTGAAGCCGATTGGAAGCGATTACCTTTTTGTACCCTATTGTATGAGCGACGTACGTCTTTTTTCTTCTGAATTTACATTGCAATTAGCTCACATTGATGCACGGGCCCGCATCTACTACACTCTGGATGGCAGTCAGCCAACCACGAATGGTCTGCTGTACGAGCAACCTATTGTTCTGACAAAAACGACCACCCTCAAAATGTTTGCTGAGCTCAACGGCCGGCACAGTGAAATCGTGGAAGAAAAATTCATCAAGAGCCATTTCCGCAAGAGCGCCGATTCGGAATTTCCGGCTGTGCGTTTGAAATACGATTTTCATCCCCGTTACAAATTTGCCGGGGCCAATGGGTTGATGGACGGCGTGCTGGGCACTACGCAATTTACAGACCAGCGCTGGCAAGGCATTGAGGAAAACGATTTGGTGGCTACCATTGATTTTGGCCAACAGACCGGCATAAAAACCGTACGTCTGCGTTTTTACGAAAATCAGGGGTTCTGGATTTTTAGTCCCCTTTGGCTGGAAGTTCAGACTTCAAACGATGGGCAGCATTTTCAAACCGTAGGTAAAATTACCAATAAACAATTCGGTCCTTTCAGAGGCATGCGCATTGTGCCTTTTAAATTGGAGCAAATCAACCGGAAGGCGCGCTATTTACGCATCATTGCCAAGAATGTAGGACACAATCCACAATGGCATCAGGCGGCCGGCGGTAAATCGTGGCTGTTTATCGATGAAATTATTGTGGAATAAAAACAGATTAAGCCAGAAGAAAAAAACAGGGAGACTGCGTCCAATGAAAATATTTTGGCTGAACTTTTTAACCGTCGTTTTTTCATTGTATTTAATAACGGCCTGTCAACAACGGCAAGATATCATTCAATATGTCGATCCTTTTATTGGCACTGGCGGCAACGGGCATACCTTTCCCGGCGCAACGGTTCCCTTTGGAATGGTGCAGCTTTCACCAGACGGGAACACAGCCGGCTGGAACTGGTGTTCCGGTTATCATTACAGCGATTCCTCGATTATGGGCTTCAGTCACACACATCTTTCAGGAACGGGCATTGGTGATTATGGCGATGTGTTACTCATGCCTCAGGTGGGAACCGTTAAACTGCAGCCCGGAACCAGAGAAAATCCGGATGACGGCTACCGTTCCCGCTTTAGCCATCAACGGGAAACGGCCCGTCCGGGCTATTATGCGGTGTGGCTGGATGACTATGGCGTAAAAGTAGAGTTAACAGCCAGTCCGCGTGTCGGCTTCCACCGCTACACCTTTCCGGCCACTGACAGCGCATTTGTCCTCATTGATTTAAAACACGGCATCAACTGGGATCGCGTACGGGATTTGTACATTAAGAAGATCAATGACCGGCGATTGGTTGGCTACCGTCTGTCGTATGGTTGGGCCAAGGATCAACATATTTACTTTGTCATTGATTTCAATAAACCGTTTGAACAATTTGTCCTGGCCGTCAATGATACTCTCAAACCAGAGCTAATGGAGGCCCGCGCTCAAAACATCAAGGCCTATGTCCGGTTTAAAACGCAGGATAAAGAGCAGGTGCTGGTCAAGGTAGCCATATCGGCTGTGGATGTGGCCGGAGCTATTAAGAATCTTAAGACCGAGATAGCGGATTGGGATTTTGACCGGGTACGTAAACAGGCAGAAAACCAGTGGCGCCAGGCCTTAAGCCGGATTGAAGTGAGCGGCGGTACAGAAGAAACAAAAACCATTTTTTACACTGC